>CAMYLL010000412.1 GCA_947259235.1 uncultured Pseudodesulfovibrio sp.
GTCCTCCTTGCCGCCGAAGATGTCTCGTATGTAGACGAGACGGTCTTTTATGCCCTGGATTCTTCTTTCAACATCCATGTCAGAACTCCAGGATTATTCCGGTTTTCTCCCTGAGATACCGGATGTTGGTATAAAACTCCCCGCCAGCCCCTGCCGGGGAGCCCTCAAGGACCAACTCGTCCAGGAAGCGCACCCCGCGCTCCTTTGCCTCGTCCAGATCGCGCCCCCAGACTATGGCCAGGGCGAGATTGGGGTCATACTCCATGGGGATGTCGTACTCGCTGTCGCGGGGAACCTGGGTAAAGACCTGGAGCCAGTCGTGCTCGTGCCACGCCAGCCGGGTGATGGTTCCGGCACAGGGCGTGAAGCGGACGTCTGTATTCTCGGCAACGATGCGATACTCGATGCCGACCCCGGTGAAATCTATGTCCTCCTGTCCGTAGCGCATGGGCTCGCCAAGGGCCAGACGGATCTGCTCGGTGATGATGTCAACCGGCTTGCCAGACACCCGCGAGATGATGGCCGAGACGCCATTCTCCACCTGAATACGGGTGTTGACTTCCATGAGGAAAGGCTCGCCCTTGGGAGTCACGATCCATTCCCAGGTCCCCACGTTGTCATAGCCCGCTTCCCGAGCCATGGACAGGGAGTGCTCGGTAATATCAGCCATGACCTTTGACGCGTCGAAGGTGTATGGTATCACCCCCGGGGCGAAGCCCGGAGCGACCTCGACCCGCTTCTGCTTCCCCGTGCTCTGGATGGAACAGTTGCGCGTCCCGAAGTGCACGTGTTTCCTGCCGTTGCGCTCCGATACCACCTGGACTTCCAGATGGTTGAAATCGAAAATTCGCTGCTCTATGAGCACGCCCTCGTCGCCGAAGTTGCGCTTGGCATAGTTGCGGATGCGCCGGAAGACTGACCGGAATTCGTTGAAGCTCCCGACCTCCTCGATGCCCATGCCGCCGCCACCGGCAGAGGCCTTGACCATGATCACGCCGTCTATGATGCCCTGGCTCGCCTGGAACTCGAAGAGGCTGGACGCTATCTCGTCGGCCTCCATCTCGCTGTAGACAGGCCTGTCGGAACCGGGAACCGTGGGCACGCCGAGGCTCCGGGCTATGCGCTTGGTGTTGATCTTGTCGCCCAGGTCGCGGATGACCCACCAGGAGGGGCCGATGAACTCCATGGGCCTGTCCCGGCGCACCACGCGACGGGCAAAACGAAAGTCCTCGGCAAAGAAACCGTACCCGGGATGGACGGCGGTTGCCCCGGCCGCATCGGCCACGGAAAAAATCTCATTGGCGTCGAGATAGGATTTGATCTTGTAAACAGCCGCGTCTCCGGCCAGCTCACGGGCCAGGCCGACATGGCCGCACCGGCTGTCTTCGGCGGTATAGACGCAGACAAAGTCGAGATCGAGACGGATGCAGGCCCGTATGACCCGCATGGCGATCTCACCCCTGTTGGCTATCAGGATTTTATGTCGGCCTTCAGCCATCAGTTTTCCCGGTTACCCTTGCTCGCGTTGTTTCTTTCGGAGTTCGATGAGCCGCTTCTGCACTTCGAGGACGAGCTTGTCGAGCTTGACCTGTTTCTGGCGCTCAAGCTCGATAAAATTGATGCCGATGATGCCGTTGTCGAGCACGCGCATGACCTGTGCCGCAGCCTTGGGCAAAAACAGCTTGTTCCCGATGAGCAGGTCAACCTCCAGAGACTGGCCCTCCTTGAATCCCTTTTCGGGATCGAGAACGGCAAAGCCACTGGCACTCAAGTCCTTGACCTCGAAGACCTTTTTCGTGGCTGCAAACCGCGCGGTCAGCCCGGGAACTTTGGTCCGAAACGCCTTGCGAAGTTGATCATCACCGCTTGGCACTACAATGTCGAAGCCCATAACCCACCTCAATATTTGACGATAGACAGGGAAAACCCGTCAAGAAACCTACTTCCCGGTGACCCGTTTCTCCAGAACGAACTCGACCCGGCGGTTCTTGGCCCGGTACTCGTCGGAGGTATTAGGATAAATGGGATTGAGGTAAGCCAGTCCGGTGGCGGTCAGCCGGGTGGACTCGATGCCCATGGCGAGCAGTTCGCGCAAGACGTTGACCGCGCGCAGAGCGGAAACCTCCCAGTTATCGAGAAAACGGGCCCCTGCCCTGGGACGGATGTTGTCCGTGTAGCCGATAATCTTGATATTCTGGTCACGATGCTGGATGAAGAAATCCTTGAGGGCGGCGATGACCTCGATCCCCCTGGGCGAGAGGTTGACCTGCCCGGAACCGAACATGACGTCGCCGGGCACGCGGATGGTGATCAGACCGTCCTCGAAATTGGCCGACACCAGCCCCTCTACACCCTTCTTGGTCTGCAGGGTCTTGACCTCTGCAAACACCTTGCGCTGGGATTCAATGATCTGCCTGCGCATCAGGGCCTGATCGATGAGCACGCCCGCCTCTTCCTGGGTGATGCGGCTGGTGGAAACCTTATCCAGCTTGCCCTGGAGGGCCTGGGTCACCGAGGAAAACGTTTCCGAAAACTTCTCCGTGTCCAGGGTGGACATGGAATAAAGCAGCACGAAGAACACGAGAAGGAGCATGGAGAGGTCGGCAAAAGTCGTCAACCATTCGCTCCCCTCGTCCTCTTCCTCTTCGCGGAACGTCAGTACATTTTCGTA
>CAMYLL010000413.1 GCA_947259235.1 uncultured Pseudodesulfovibrio sp.
ACCGACGCATCTGCGACGAGGTCGTCGATCAGGACTACCTGGGCTTCACCCGACGGGGTCCCGAGGCGGAGCGGTCCGTCGACGGCGTGGTCTGCCGGCTCCAGCCCGACGTCATGGTCGCGCTCGACGTGATGGCCGAGCTCGGCCTGCCGCCCCTGGAGACGCTCCCGGTGGAGGACGCCCGGGCCTTCATGCTTGTCAGCAGGCGCGTGGTCGACGCCAAAGACCGCTCGAACTAGGCCGAACCGATCCTGTAAGCCGCGCGGCTATCCCTCGGAAGGGGGGCGTATCGTGCTCGCGGAAGCTCTCCCGGCGATGTGGAGTGCAGCTCCCGCAGCGGGAACGGTTTTCATCCCCGTCCCCTTTTCCGCCAGCGCTTTTGTGGCAAAGGCGCGCATGTCGCAGCATCTTTCCCAGCTTTTGGTGTGTCCGTGGCAGTTGGCATCCTTGCAATAGTACAGGTACATGGCCCCTCCCGGCGTTGCATGATCTGATTGAACGTCTTGTCGGCTCGTCTCCTTGAATACGATAGGGCGGAGGATTGCCGAAAAGATATCAGGCGGAAGGGCGGGAAGGGCTGGTGAACGGCTGGCGCCGCGCCGGGCTTCGTTGTGCGGTCGGTGAACGGTCGTTGATGCCGGGGGAACGAGGACCGTCAGAGGGTGTCGGCACATTCGCCGTTGGGCATGAGCGCGGCCAGTGTGATGGCGTCGAGCTCGCGCTCCATGGCGCGTGAGGCCCGCTCCCAGGCCGAGCGGGTTAGGCAGTCGTCGGATCGATCGCACACGGTCTCGCAGTCGAGACAGCTGGCGATGTTGGTCGAGCCCTCAATGGCTCTGACGATTCCGCCCAGTGTTATCTCTGCGGGCGATTTGCCCAGGCGGTGGCCGCCGGCGGCCCCGCGGGTCGAGGTAATGAACCCCGCCTGTTTCAGTGGTCGGATTATCTGTTCAATGAATTGGGCCGAGATGCCTGTGAGCTCCGCCAGGGAATTGGTACTCACAGGTGCGTCGTCCTCGTGGATGGCGAGGGTGAGCAGGAGCCTTGCTGCATAGCGGGAGCGAGCGGAGAGCTTCATGGTTTCATGCCCGGAGAAAAAGGGTGTCGCATCCGTCGCTTACGGGATGCAGATGATGTACGAGTAAAATAATCGGATATGCCCGTCAAGGCTGTTTCCATTGCCTGGCAGGGCGATAGGCTGTATACACGGTAAAAATCGGGACAATCCCCGCAGGAGTAAGAAAAAAATGCAATACGTCGCGCTCTTTGAGAAGGAAAAACGAGGTCTTGGCGTCACTTTTCCTGATTTTCCGGAATGCACGACCTTTGGCGAGGATCTGGACGAGGCCGTGGATCAGGCGCATGAGGCTCTTTCCCTCTATCTTCAATTCTACCAGGAAGAGGGAAGGACACTGCCCGAACCGACGCCCAAGAAGGAGCTGGCCGCACTGCCGGAAAACAAGAACCGCAAGGCCATCAACATCACCGTCAACGGAGACGAAAGCGACTTCATCGACATAGAAGTTGTCATGCACGCCCACCTGCTGGGGCGTATCGAGAAATACTGCCGTCAGTACGGCATTTCCCCTGCGGATTTCCTGGCCGTGGCAGCACGCCAGACCATCAAGGCCGATCCCTTCGCCGACTAGCTGATTGCGTATAAACGCCCGACTGTTCCACAAGCGGGACATGCCTTCGCACAGGAAAACTGCGCTAAGGCGTGTCCCGCTGTTGCACCATGCTTCCGACTTTTCATCTGATCCGGGCAAATGCCCCGGGCCTGACGGCCCCAATCCGGGGACGGCTTTTCAACATGCATGCTGTTTTTACTCCCACACTTCATGATTTGCCGTGAAAACGTCCCGGCTGAGGAGCGATTTCCCGTGTAACCATGCCCGGCAACCGCGCATGATTGGTTAGAAGCGAAGAGAGGGCGAGCACTGGTTTTTTCCGGTGGGGCAGGCCGTTGGCAATTCTGCGACGTATTTGAAGTAAAACGGTTTGTGGAATTGCTAAAATTGTAAATAACGATCAGATCGACCGGGTTGCAGGCTTTTTTGTTTTGGTCTACGTTCGCCTGCCGGGAGAGGTGGCAGGACGAGCCTTTTTGTCGAGAAAGGAAATACGCTTTCAGTTGCAAAAATGTGAATCTCATGCGGTGAAGTTGCCGAATCTGGACCAAAGAGTCTCTCGCTCTCCGGCTTTCACCGCTAAGCATCACCTCCTGGTGGGAGACAGCGGCCGGATGTATACGGCGGAGCGGGGTTTTTCCTTTGACTTCCCCGTCAATTTGTCAATATGCAAATTTTCCGGCTGCCGTCCAAAACCCTTTAACTGCGGAGTGATTTGAGACCATGTGCCGTTTATTTGCGCTCACGAGCCGCGATCCGGTATCCCCCATGCTCGCCATCGACGCCCTCAATGTGATGAAGGAAGGGCACGACGGTTCCGGCGTGGGACTGTACCTCAGCGGTCTCGGCGGACCATTCGAAGATCTGAAGGACTACCCGATCCTGTCCGGCATCTTTACCGATGCCGGCCTGCGCCGCCTGGATGAATACATGGCGGACAAGGGGCTCAAATCAAAATTCAGCGTGCTCTTCACCCCGAAGTCCGAGCCGCCTGTGGGCACTCCCCGGCGCGGGACATATGCGGCCATCGC
>CAMYLL010000414.1 GCA_947259235.1 uncultured Pseudodesulfovibrio sp.
AAGCCCGAAGACAAATGCCCCATCTGTGGCGCGGCGGCCAAGGCCTACAAGAAAGTCGACTAACCTACTTATAACGCTTGAAAAAAGAGCCCTGTCCGAATCGGACAGGGCTTTCTTATTTTATTTGTGTGGCCGTCATGCCAATATTGTCCGGCTGCTCGCTACCAGGTGACGCCTTCGTCGTACCGGCCGTTCAACAGGTCCTGATACATGACCTCGTAGGCTCCGGTTTCCTTGAGAATACGCAAACCGCGATTGAACTCCTGGCACAGCTTCTCGCCGCCCTTTACGGCCCGGGAAAAAGCCAGATAGCCATGGTGATCCACCACGGCCTGTGCCGTGCTGGCAAGGGCGGCGGCCTCGTCCGGGCTGAACCGGGTGCGCAGGATGCGGTAGCCAACCATCTCGGCGGCGATGAAAAGATCGATGCGCCCATCGAGCAGCTTGGCGAAATTCAATTGATCCGTGTTGGCAACATTCAGGGTGAAGACGCCCTGCCCGGCAAGTTCCCACAGCTCATCCGTGTAGGCGAAGCTGCGCGTCACCCCGATCACGTTCCCATGAAGGTCCCGCAGGGAGTTCCACTCCGGCATGCGCCGTCCCTTGCGGTAGAAGACAATCAGCCGTTCATGGGTGATTGGGTCGCTCAGCAGAAACTCCCGCTCCCGACTGCCCGCGCCATAGGCGTATGAAACGGCCTGTACTTTTCCGGCCAATGCCAGGTCAAAACTCCTGGCCCACGGATAGAACTCGAAGCGGACCTCCCGGCTCACTTCCCTGAACGCCTTCTCGATGACGTGGTTGACGAATCCGTAGTGGGGCAGATTGTCGCCGCAATAGGGCTTGTACTCCCCGGTGGCGACCACCAGGACTTCGGCTCGGGCGGGCAGGGGCAGGGGCAGTGCGACTATAAAACAAACGGCCAGCAGCATCACGGCGATCAACGCCGCAGCGGCCCGCAAACATCGGGTTAACACAACAACCCCGTACACCATAACGCCATGTCCTTGATTATGAACGCCTTCCGCAAGACAAGCACCGGCCCGCCAAAGGCCGGAACAGACCGATAGTAACAGAACGGTTGCCGGTTTAGCCTATTATAATGATCAGGATGCGGCTGTCGAAACCGGGTCTGGCGTCTCGGAACACGGCGGCACGGCCTGCCAGACAGAGGCGACCACCGCGGCCAGGGCGCGGACCAGAGGGTCCGCCTCGCGGCTCTTGGCATACACGAAATGGACGTTGAGAGACAGCTCCGGGCCGGTCCTGCAAATGACCGCGTCGCCTGCGCGTACCAGGGCGTCGGCGTCCGCCTCCTTGAGCACCGAGATGCCCCGCCCGGTGGCCACCAGCCTGCGGATGACCTCTTCGCTGTCCGCCTCCAGGTAGTCCGGCATCTCCACCTGCGCGCTGGAAAACAGCTCGCCAAAGGCCACCATGAACGGACACCCCATGTCCGGCCTGATCCAGGGCAGGGCCGCCAGCTGATCCAGCGTCTTGCCCTTGATGCGCTCGGCCCAGGCCGCCGGGGCCACCACGCGCACAGGGATGGCCGCGAGCTTCACCGCCGCCACCTCGGGATAGGGGTTGTCGAAAAAGGAAAATCCGGCATCGAGCCGTCTATCCCGAACATCCTTGAGGATCGCACCCGACGAGCTCTGGTTCAGCTTCAGCCGCAGCCGGGGGTGGGCCTCGGCCATGCACCCCGTCAAATCGGCCACGCGCAAAAACTCCGGGTCGGTGTTCAGACCGATGCACATGGTTCCCGTCAGGTCGCCGCTGTACTCCCGGGCCCGGCTGAGCAGGTCCTCGGCGGCGCGGATCACCACCTCGGCCTTTTCCCTGAGCCCCCTGCCCGTCTCGGTCAGCTGCATGCCGCGCGGCGTGCGCACGAACAGGGAAACCCCCAGCTCGCCCTCAAGCGCCTTGATGTGCGCGCTCACAGCAGGTTGGCTGGCGTGGATGCGTTCGGCGGCCTTGGTCAGGTTGCCCTCCTCGGCCACGGCGAGAAACGTTCTGAGCTGGTAAAGTTCCATCCGTTCTCCTTAGAGTCATTTGTCGGGCATGGCAATCCGGATTCGTTATACCTGGGTTCACCCTTTGCGATTGGACGCTCACGCCCCAGCCGCATATCAAGGAATCATGATAAAACCATCCGACCACGGAGAAGCCATGAAGAATCCTGCCGACGCCTTTGACTGGAGATACCTGATACGTCCCGAAGACGCCGCCGCAACACCACCCTCCCGGCTGGCCGGAGCCTGCAAGCTCTTCCTGTGGACCGGCGTGTCCATCCTGGCCGCCGTCAGCCTGGGCCACCTGGGCTGAAAGATCGGGTGATTTCGCCTCCGGCGGCAACACAATCTGATTCAACCGCCTGCGGCGGAGAGGTCGGGTGATTTCGCCTCCGGCGGGCAAGGGGTTCACACCCCTTGCATCCCCACTCTGCCCCTCGCGGGGCGACATGTTTACGCCAGCAACACACCACGCCCGGGTTCCCCAAGGGCGCGCCCTTGGGCCGCCGGAGGCGAAGCCACCCGGCAATACCGTCAACGGCGGCAACACATTCTGATTTATCTTGAAAAGGGGATGGGTGTGGCGGCCTACGACATCCAGCGTTCGTACCATGCCTGGAACATAAGC
>CAMYLL010000415.1 GCA_947259235.1 uncultured Pseudodesulfovibrio sp.
AGGGCAACCTGGACACCGTGACCATCACCGTCTCCGACACGGGCATGGGCATCGCTCCCGAGGACCAGGCAAGCATCTTCGAAAAATTCTACAAGGCCCGCGCCGGAGACACCCTGGTCACCGAAGCCAAGGGCACAGGCCTTGGACTGGCCATCTGCAAGGAGATAGTCGAGCACTACGGCGGCTCCATCTGGGTCGAGTCAAAGCCCGGGTGCGGCAGCGCGTTCTCCTTCACCCTGCCCGCCCTGCCCGGGGCGGAAACCAACTGCACCTAGCCGGGAGATGTGCCCCGCCGGGGGCCAGAGCCTCCTTTCGACGTGTGTTCCGGCAGGGAGATGGCTCCTTTTCCCGGCGAGATGCACTCTGTCGTGCCGCAAGGAATCCCGGCAGCACGGATGTTGCAAATCATTTCTGAATCGTCGGAAAAACGTCAGGCAACGAGGAACAGACTATGAAGAATATGAAACATCAACTCATCCATGACGCGCGATACCGGGCCGGAATCAAACGCTGTCTGGACAAGCCGCAGATCCTGATCGCACCCACCAATTATTGCAATCTGGCCTGTGATTACTGCTCCACCAAGGATATCAAGAACGCCAAGGTGAACATGGACCTGGACCTGCTCAAATCCGTCGTCAGCCAGTCGGTCGCCCAGGGCTGGGGCATATTTTTTGGCCAGACATACGAGCCGTTCCTGCACCCGAGGATTGTGGATATCGTGACCTTCGTCAATGAGCAGGGCGTGCGTTTCGACTCCGCCACCAACGGCATGGCCATCCGGGAGAACGCCTACGGATTGCCCATGAATCTGCTGCTCAGCTTCAGCGCCACGAAAGAGGACTACGAATACCGCAACAGTTCAGTTTCATACGACAAATACCTTGAAAAGCTGTACCGGTTCCTCAAACACCGCATCGACAACAACGTCCCCGGTGTCATTTCCGTCCAGATTGCCGACTACACCATTTTCGACGGCGACATCACCTATGACAAGAAGATGGTGGACATCTCCGGCATCATTGACAAGTCGCTCGCAATCGCCGAGGCACTCGGCCTTGAGCCGGAATATGACGAGGAGGACTGGAAGAGAAAGGTCGCAGACAGGGTCCCCCTGCCCCTGTTCGTGAAGGGTGAAACCGTCATTCGGGTGCAGCCGACCAAGATCGTTCCCAACTCCTTTGACGCCTTCGTCGCCATGGACGCCCCCCTTGAACCGAAGGGATACTGCGATTCGTGCTATACCATGATGTCCATCCAGGCGGACGGACAGGTTGCGTTCTGTTGCTGCGATCCATCAGCCCACGCCATTGCGGGGACCATCACCGCCGATGCCGACCTCAAGGAGTTCTGGCTGGGTGAGGAGATGGACGCGGTTCGGAAGGGATTTGCCGACTTTGCCCCCATCCACAGCTTCTGCACGAAATGCCTCGCCAACGTGACCGAGAACATCAAGCCGCTTCTGACGACGAAAAATCCCCACGCGGTGGCGGACATCCTCCATGACTTGGGCGTGGAGGAGGATCAGGCTTGGTTCAAGTTCCCTGCGGCCAGGTGATGCGTTTGCGGACTGACGGGATTTGACATCCGAGGGCTGGCAACACCAAAAGAACACGGCTGGCTCTCACTTGAGAACCAGCCTTTATCATATTCAGTCACAGGTGACCCTGGCAGGATTCGAACTGGCGACACCCTGAAGGAGATGAGCCGTTAAGGTTTCTCTCCTTTTGTGCTTTGTGATGTCCAACGATCTTCAAGTGACCAAGGCGGCAATGACTCCAGATCGGCAACTACTGTTTTTCAGGTCGACGATCCAAAACCCTCTGAGGGATTTGCGGAATTTTCTCAGGGCATATTGCCATGAGCTTTACCTTGGCATCCTCCCAAGTCTCTTCCATGAAAAAGAACTTCGGCGGAATAGACCGAGTGGTACTGTCGAAAGTGGTTATCTGCATCCCGCTGGCAATGACCGGAAACATATCGCCAAACCACTTGGAGCAATGTGCATCTAGCCTGCGCCCTGCAGCCGGAGTCAACTCGACTTGACACCCGACAACCAACAGTACCGACTCTCCGGGTTCATCGACAAGCGCAACGATCACATGTTTTACATCCTCGCACCCGATGGCAAAAGAAGAGGACTCTCCCGCCAGCGCTTGTCCCAAGGGTAAATGTAACAGCATCAGGATGAGAATAAATTGGAATGGCTGTTTATTGTTCATACTCAATCTCATATTTAACCATGGTATTGTCCGCCCCCACTTGAACTATCTGAATACTCCAGAGGACAGGTGTATCCGTCAACGTGCTGAAGGTAAAGAAGACCTCCTTCCCCAATGTATGACTCTGGCGGACGCCATCGAGGTTTGAATACACATGTACGCCAGACCCCAGCGCACCCGGAAGAGAAAGAGAACCATGCACCCTGCGGGGAGAAACAGGAGATAAAACAGAATAGGAGCCTGCGCCGAAATACGACGCAGGCCCCAGAAAGAGATGGTGACCCCGGGAAGATTCGAACTGGCGACACTCTGAAGGAGATGAGCCGTTAAGGCTTCTCTCCTTTTATACTTTGTGATGTCCAACGATCTTCAAGTGACCAAGGCGGCAATGACGCCAGATCGGCAACTACTGTTTTTCAGG
>CAMYLL010000416.1 GCA_947259235.1 uncultured Pseudodesulfovibrio sp.
TTGCACAATACCCATGAAATGACACATTTCGTTGTCACAGGTGTCGCAGTTCTGTAACGCTTGACGGGAAAAAGTCCTGATGCCGCCCTCCCTGCCGACCGGCTCGGACGCGCGGCCTTGCCGCCTACGGCAACACCTTTGAGGAGAACCCGTCATGAAAATGAGTATACGTTTGAAAGTCCTGGCCCCTGTCCTCGTTACAGTGCTGGTGCTGGGAGCCACGAGCCTCTATCTGCGGCAGAATGACCTTGGGCTGTTGCAAGAGGATTTCGTCAAAAGCATGGTGTTGGAGAAGGAGGCCGAGCTGGGTCATTCCATCGCCTCGGCGTCCACCAGGGCCCGCGAGATGGCCTCCCTGTTTTCCAGGCTGCCCTCCGTGGTGGAGGCATACAGGCTGGCCCTGGGCGGCAACATCAACGATGAAAACGACCCGGCAGCCCAGGAAGCGCGCCAGTTGTTGCGGGCGGCCATGGCGCCGACCAGCGCCGGATACACGCAAACCTCGGACGGCAAACCGTTCCAGCTCCACTTCCACCTGCCCAACGCCCGCAGCCTGTTGCGCGTGTGGCGAGACAAGCAGGTCAAACGGGACGGCGTCTGGATGGATGTCTCCGACGACCTGACCTCGTTCCGGCAGACCGTCCTCGACGTCAACAGCTCGGGCAAACCGGTTCAGGGCATCGAGCTGGGCCGGGGCGGCTTCGCCATTCGCGGGCTGGCTCCCGTGCGGGACGAGTCCGGCTCCCAGCTGGGGTCTGTGGAGGTGCTGCTCGCCTTTGACCCTATCCTCAAGGCCGCCTCGACGGGCACGGGCAGAGAGCTTTTGCTCTACATGAACGCCGACCGCCTCTCCATCGCCCGCAACCTGAACAACCCGGACAAGTATCCCGTTGTGGGAGACCGATTCGTACTCGTCTCCACCTCTGGCGATAAGGATGCCGACATCAACGTGCCGCTCGACCTCCTGGACCAGGGGGTGCGGGAGATCGCCATGCGCACCATGGACGGCCGGGCCATGGCCGCCTTTCCCGTGCGCGACTACAAGGGCAGCCAGATCGGCCTGATCGTCTACAGCCTGGACACCTCCGCAGCCGACGCCATCGTCTCCGCCTCCGGCATGACCATCGGCGGAATGCTCCTGGCCATCCTGTTGCTGCCCGCCCTGGTCACCTGGATTTTCATCAGCCGCAGCGTGGTCTCCCCTGCCAAGGCCATCATCGGCAAGATCAGGGACATAGCCCAGGACAGGGCCGACCTGAGCGAACGGCTGGACGAATCCGCCAACGACGAGATGGGCGATCTCTCCGCGTGGTTCAACGTGCTCATGGAAAAACTCAGCGCCATCCTGACCGAGGTCAGGACATACATGTACATAGTCAACGCCGTGCCCGACCCCATCTTCACCGTGGACGACGACATGCGAATCATCGTGGGCAACGAGGCCACGGCCCGCTTCGGCGGCATGAAGCTCGAAGACCTCAAAGGCACGCCGTGCCGCGACGTGTTCAACACCTGCGTCTGCGGCACGCCTGACTGCCCCATCGCCCGGAGCCGGGACCGCAACGGCCACTACGAGGGCGAGGTAATCGAGCTGACAAAAAACGGAAAACAGCTCTGCATCAAGCCGACATCAGACATCCTGCGCGACCCGTCGGGCGCAGTCATCGGCCACATGGAGGTGGCGCGAAACGTCACCGAGCTGGTGGAAAAGGAACGCGGCCTGCAAAACCACCTGGAACGGATCAGCCAGGTCAATGATCAGATCATGAACGTCTCCGGGGCGATAGCCGAAACCTCGGCAAGCCTGCTCGCCCAGGTATCCGAGGCGGCCGCGGGCGCGCAGCAGCAAAAGTCGCGCGCCATGGAAACCGCCACGGCCATGGAGCAGATGAACGCCACCGTCATCGAGGTGGCGGCCAACGCGGCCAACGCGGCCAGCCAGGCCGACGAGACCAGGGAGCGCGCCGACCAGGGAGCGGCCATCGTCGAGGGAGCCATAGGCGCCATGGACGAAGTGCGGACTCGCTCTCAGGAATTGCGAAGCAACATGGACAGCCTGGGCGATATGGCCAAGGGTATCGGCAAGGTTCTTGAGGTCATCACCGACATTGCGGACCAGACCAACCTGCTGGCGCTTAATGCGGCCATCGAGGCCGCACGGGCAGGCGACGCGGGACGCGGGTTCGCCGTGGTGGCCGACGAGGTGCGCAAGCTGGCGGAAAAGACCATGACCGCCACCAAGGAAGTTGACGAGGCGATCCGGGCGATCCAATCGGGAACCAGGGAAAACGCCGACTCCGTGGACGCGTCTGACAAGGCGGTGGTGCGCGCCACCCGGATGGTCAACGAATCCGGCCAGGCCCTGGAGGCCATCCGCACCCTGGTGGACAGCAGCGCGGACCAGGTCCGGGCCATCGCCACGGCCGCCGAGGAACAGTCGGCCACCAGCGACGAGATCAGCAACGCCGTGGGCGAGGTCAGCCGCGTGGCCGAGACCACGGCGGACGGCATGGAACAGGCGAGGGCCGAGGTCGGGCGCATGGCCGACCTGGCGGACGAGCTGCGGGCCATCTCTCAATAAAAGACTCTCCCTCCTCACTCTCCACACCGCCGGGCGCGACCGTGTCGCGCCCG
>CAMYLL010000417.1 GCA_947259235.1 uncultured Pseudodesulfovibrio sp.
CCGGGCGAGGAGCTCTCGCCCATGCTGCGCGTCCAGTCCATGGTCTATGTGCTGTTCATGGTCTGCGCGCTGATGATATTTGCCGGGACCTATGTTTCCGTCTCCTCGGTGGTGAGCAAGCTGCGCGCGGCGGACAAGGCCCGGGCGGCCATGGACGCGGCGGTCATGCAGTCGAGCAAGATGGCCTCGCTGGGCAAGATGGCCGCAGGCGTGGCCCACGAGATCAACAATCCGCTGTCCATCATCCGCGAGAGTGCGGGGTGGATCAGGGACCTCATCAACGACGGCGAGCTGGACGGGCATCCTGTGCTGGAAGACCTCCAGGAGGCCGTCAATGACATCGACCGCCACGTGGAGCGGGCGCGCACCGTCACCCACCGCATGCTCGGCTTTGCACGGCGCATGGAGCCGGTCCACGAAAACGTGGACCTCAATCTCCTGGCCCGGCAGACCGCCACCTTCCTCGAAAACGAAACCCGCCATCGCAACATAGAGGTGGTCTTCGCCCTGGACAGCGAGCTTCCGCTCATCACCACGGACGCCAACCAGGTGCAGCAGATCATCCTCAATCTGCTGGAGAACGCCATCGACGCCGTGGGCGAGCAGGGAACCATCACCCTGGCCAGCCGCGTCGACGGCCCCTACGTGGTCATGGATGTGCGCGATACCGGCAGCGGCATTGCGCCCGAATACCTGCCCAAGGTCTTTGATCCCTTCTTCACCACCAAGGCAACCGGCGAGGGCACGGGGCTTGGACTCTCCATCATATACAGCACGCTCAACAAGCTCGGGGGAAGAATCATGGTCGAGAGCGCGCCGGGGCAGGGGTCGGTCTTCACCTTTTACCTGCCTATCTCCGGCGTTGTTCCGGCGCAGAAGGAGGACGCATGGCCAGAATAAGAGTTCTCGTCGTGGACGACGAGCCGGATTTCCTGAAGCTCATCCAGCGCAGGCTCGCCAAGCGCAATGTTGAAGTCTTCGTTGCCGGAGGCGGTCAGCAGGCGCTGGACTTTCTTTCTTCCAACGGCGTGGACGTGGTTATCCTCGACGTCAAGATGCCCGGGCTGAACGGCATCGATGTGCTCAAGGAGATCCGAAAGCGTTTTCGCGGCGTGGAGGTGATCATGCTCACGGGCCACGGGTCCATGCAGACGGGCATAGAGGGCATCAGCCACGGAGCTTACGACTATATTCTCAAGCCCTTTTCCATAGACGATCTGCTGGAGCGGATTCGCGAGGCCCATGAGCATGGTGCGCTCAAGCGCGAGGCAAGGAGAAGCTGATGGATCAGGTCCGCGCCAGACGGTTCATCCGTACGGGAAGGTATGGCTTCCCGGCCGCACTGCTGGCCGCCGTCGTGGCCGTCTGGATGCATCCGCTGTTCGGGTTTGCGGCCGCCGTGGCCGTGGCCGGGGGGCTTTGGATGTTTCTTGGCTCCGTCTCGCGCTGGCTGGCGGATGCCTGCGGCGAGCGCGTGGAGCTGCGCGAGCAGCTCATCCAGTCACAGAAGCTCATGGCCCTGGGCGAGATATCGACGGGCATCGCCCACGAAATAAACAACCCGCTGAACATCATCATGCAGGAGGCGGAGCTGATCCGGGTGGACCTGCAGGGCGAGCCCGGTCCCGCGGAGATGGACGAGGTCCGCGAGAGTCTCGACGTGGTCATCCATCAGGTGGAGCGGTGCTCGGACATCACCCACAAGCTGCTCGATTTCGCCCGAAACCGGCGGCCTGTGACCCAGACGGCGGATATCAACCGGCTGCTGCTGGACATGATGTCGTTGGTTGAGCGCGAGACGGCCAGCAAGGACATACAGATCGTCAAGATGTTCAGCAGCGACGTACCCAAGATCAAGACAGATCCGCCCCTGCTGCGGCAGGTGTTTCTCAACCTGCTCAACAACGCGGTTCAGGCCATAGACGGCAAGGGCATGATCTTCGTCACCACGCGCCATGTCGACGGCATGGCCTGCGCCGAGATACGCGACACCGGTCCCGGGATTCCCCCGGAATATCTCGACCGCATCTTCAATCCGTTTTTTACCACCAAGCCGCCGGGCGAGGGCACGGGACTCGGCTTGTCCGTGAGCCTGCGAATCGTGGTCCAGCTGGGCGGCGACATCCAGGTGCGATCCGAACCGGGAAAGGGGGCGGCCTTCACCGTTCGCATTCCCATAGACCACTGAGAGGCGAGCATGGGAATCAAGGCGAAGATACTTGTCGTTGACGACGAGGACCGTTTCCGCAAGACGATCTCACGCATCCTGAGCGACAAGGGCTACGAGGTGGACGAGGCGCAGAACGGGGTGGTTGCCCTGGAGAAGCTCGCCGAAGGCGGCTTCGACGTGGTGCTGCTCGACATGAAGATGCCCCAGCTCTCGGGCGAGGAGACCTTCAAGAGCATCATCTCCCAGGGGTTCGACGTGGAGACCGTCTGTCTGACAGGCCACGTCTCGGCTCACGACGCCATGGAGATGATCCGCCAGGGGGCCTTCGACTACCTGCTCAAGCCCTTCTCTGTCTCGGAAATACTGCAAAAGGTGCAACAGGCCGTTGAGCGCAAGCGTGTGCGCAACGGCGAAATGGACATAAACGACCTGCTCAGGA
>CAMYLL010000418.1 GCA_947259235.1 uncultured Pseudodesulfovibrio sp.
GGGCATGGCACGGCAATCGGTGGGGCCATCGTCGAGAAGGGCGATTTCGACTGGGGCGTCTCGGGCAAGTATCCGGAGCTGACCGCGCCGGACCCCACCTATAACGGGGTCAACCTTTGGGAGGCCCTTGGCGGCGCGCAGGGCAATCCCTGCCCGGTGTTCGTGGCCAAGGCGCGCACCGGCCTGCTGCGCGACACGGGCGCGGCCCTCTCGCCCATGAACAGCTTCCTGATCATCCAGGGATTGGAGACACTGCCCCTGCGTGCACGGCAGCATTGCGAAAACGCACGCAAGGTGGCGCAGTTTCTTGAGACCCATTACGCCGTCAGCTGGGTGAACTACGCCGGACTGCCTTCACACAAGGACCACGAAAGAGCCGAGGCCCTTTTCCCGATGGGGCCGGGCGCCGTCTTCGGCTTCGGAGTCAGGGGTGGTCTCGATGCCGGACGCCGGTTTATCGAGTCGGTGGAATTGTGCTCACACCTGGCCAACATCCTTGATGCCAAGACCCTGGTCATCCATCCCGCCTCCACCACCCACTCGCAGTCCACCCCGCAGGAGCAGATGGCTGCCGGCGTGCCGCCGGACCTCATCCGCATCTCCGTGGGCATCGAGGATGTGGACGACATCATCGCAGACCTTGATCAGGCTCTGGCTAAATCACGATAACGCTTTGTTGATGCAAGATAATCCCGGAGAAATCCGGGATTTTTTTGTTTTCTTTACTCTTCGGATAGTGTAGGCCGATTCGTCTGATTATAGATGAACACTTCATGGAGGGGCTCGTGATAACGAATGTGAGATTGTCGTGTCTGGTTTGTCTGTCGGTGGTCATGATGCTGGCGCAAGGGTGTGCGTCGATGACGGTCCGGCCCGAGGTCGACCCGGCCCTGGCGGCAAGTGAAGCGGCCATCCAGAAACGGATGGCTGTCGAGGAGCGGGTGGAGCAGTTTGCACGTCTCAGCCGGGTTTCCCTGCCTATCTTGGAGAACGGAACCCCCTTGTGCGGTGACGATGTCACCTATTATCTCGGCATGGACACCAACTCTATCGACGGTGTTTCCAAGGAATGGCGTGATGCCTACAGGGAGGTTCAGGGGCTGAACGAGTATGTCACGGTCACCAACGTCTTCGAGGGCACGCCCGCCCACGAGGCAGGTTTGCGGGCCGGGGATACCATCCTGATGATGAACGCCGAGAAGGTCGAGCCGGGTGACAAGTGTTACGCGACGTTTCTTGAGCGTCTGACGAATCAGCTCGACCAGGGGCGGACCATGACGTTTTGGGTCGAGCGTGAGGGCAGGCCGACGTTTGTTTCCGTCACCCCGCGCCAGCGCTGTGATTATCCCGTGCTCATGTCCGATGACGACGTGGTCAACGCCTATGCCAACGGCGAGCTTGTGGTCGTTACCCGGGGCATGCTCAGGTTCGCGGAGAGCGACGACGAACTCGCCCTGGTGGTTGGGCACGAGCTGGGACATAATGTCATGGATCATGTGGATAAGACCAAGGGCAACCGCGTCCTGGGAGCCATCGTCGACGGGCTTATCGCCGGGCTGACGGGCGTCTATTCAAACGCCTTCGCCAACGCGGCGGGCCTCGCCTATAGCCAGGAATACGAGCAGGAAGCCGACTACGTGGGCATCTATCTCATGGAGCGGGGCGGCTACGACGGCAAGGGTGCGCCCATGTTCTGGCGCCGCATGGGAGCCAACTCGCCTTACTCGATCAGTCATGCCACCACGCATCCGACCTCTGCCGCGCGCTATGTGTTCCTCGACCAGTGCGAGAAGGAGATCAGCGCCAAGCGGGAAGCCGGGCAGGACCTGCTGCCGGAATTCAAGAAGACCGTTTCCAAATAAACGAAGGCCCCGCTCGAGAGCGGGGCCTTCTGATTTGTTGTTGTGGGCTGCTAGAAGAGGATCTTTTCCGGCGGACGCCGCTCGGGCACGATCTGCTTTTCGATGGTCCCGTCGTTGAACGCCTTGCTGACATACAGGCCGCAGAAGCAGGCTCCGTATTCCTCGACATCGGCCTCGCGGTAGGTGCACGGGCAGATGATGTCCCGGTCGCTGTCCAGCTCGCCGTTGGCCAGGCGGCAGGGGCAGGCCATGTAGCCCAGCCGCTCCTTGTTGGTGATCAGGCTTTCCATGAGCGGCATGGTCATGTCCATGTCCTTGTTGAAATAGTATCCCTTGGGCTCCTGAATCTTTTTGAGCTGCTCGTAGAGTGTCTTGGCGTCCATGGCTAGTCTCCGTTGAGGGCCGCGTCGATCTGGTCCTTGTGGTAGCCGACAATGACCTTGTCCTTGATCAGGATGGTCGGAAAGGACACGGCGGGGTTGTGATCCTTGATCTCCTGGACGGCTTTTTTGCTCTCGTCTCCACTCAGTTCATCAACATGGACGCAGTCGTACTTAACCCCGCATTCGTCGAGATATTTTTTGGCGTTTCTGCAATGGATGCAGGTGGAAAGGGCGTATACTTTGACGTCGTCACTCATATGAAAGACCTCCAGTGGGGCGGTTTTATGTTGCGTGCGTGTTCAGGCGACATGGGCGGCCGAGTGGAAGGATTTCCTGTCGGCCGCCGGGCCGTCATTGCCTTGC
>CAMYLL010000419.1 GCA_947259235.1 uncultured Pseudodesulfovibrio sp.
CGCCGGAATACGACACCGCTTGGTATGCGAGCAAATACAAATCCGTGCTGCGCTTCGGCATGCTGCCCTTCGTGCACTACATCCTCTATGGCAGACAGCGAAACCTGCGCGTGTGCGACCTGAGCCCGGACCAGTACATCGAGTGGCGAAAGCTTCGCCACCGCTTCCTGGAACAGGAATTCGACAGGGACAAGTTCCTGAACTCCTTCGAGACCCCGCCGCGCATTTCGATCATCATGCCACTGTACAACAGCCAGGAAAACTTCCTAGAACAGGCCCTGGTCTCCGTGCGCGACCAGATATATCCGCACTGGGAGCTGTGCCTGGTGGACGACGCCTCGCCCAAGGACCTGACCCCGGTCATCGAGCGGGTATTCGGGGACGAGTATAATGTGAAATTCGCCAGAAGGGCCAAGAATGGCGGCATCGCGGCCGCGTCCAACGACGCCCTGGCCATGGTCACCAGCGACTACGTCTGCTTCCTGGACCACGACGACGTGTACGAGCTTCATGCCCTGGCCAGCATGGCCGTGGCCATCAAGCAGAACCCGGATGCGGACTGGTTCTATTCCGACGAGGACAAGATTTCGGAAACCGGGAAGATGTATGCGCCCATCTTCAAGCCCAAGTGGTCCCCGGTGTTCTACCTCGCCTGCATGTTCACTTGCCACCTGAGCCTCTACCGCACGGAGCGGTTGCGCGAAATCGGCGGCTTCGACTCCGAGTACGACGGGGCCCAGGACTTCGAGATGTCGCTGCGGCTTTTACGGCGCAATCCGAAAATCGTGCATGTTCCCGACGTGTTGTATCATTGGCGCGTGTGCAAGGGGTCCACGGCCATGGATCTCGACTCCAAACCCAAGGCCCTGATTCGCCAGCAAAAGGCGCTCAATCTCTTCTTGCAGGAGCGAGGCGGCTGGGTGGACGAGAGCCCGATCCGGGGCATGCACGAGGCCCAGTTCGAGCTGTGCGCCAAGCCCATGGTGGGCATCGTCATTCCCAGCGCCACCCGCGAGAGCCACCTGTTCAAGAACATCACCTACGTCGAGCACCTGGTGAAATCCATCAAGAAGCGCTCGACCTATGCCAACTACAAGATATACATCAGCGTCAACGACGACATCGACCCGAAGGTCGAGGCCGCGCTTGAGGGCATGGGCTGCACCCTGGTTCGATACACTGCCAAGAAGTTCAACCTCTCGGTCAAAATCAACGAACTGGTGGGCCGGTGCGAAGAGGAATATGTGATCCTGCTCAACGACGACATGGAGATCATTTCCGACGACTGGATCGAGCAGATGCTCATGTGGATTCAGCAGGAGGAGATCGGCTGCGTCGGTGGTAAGCTGCTCTTCCCCGACAACACCATCCAGCACGCGGGGGTCTGCTTCTTCCACATCGGGCCGGAGCACGAGTCCACCTGCGGCTTCCTGGGCAGCGCTCAGGTCGCCCGCGAATACATTGCCGTAACCGGCGCCTGCATGATGTTCCGAAAGACAGATTACCAGCAGTTAGGCGGTTTTGACCCCAAACTGCACCTGAACTACAATGACGTGGATTTCTGTTGCAAGCTTGTAACGGAACTCGGGAAGTCGATCGTGTATTCTCCGAAGGTAAAGCTGTACCATTACGAATCCGTCAGCAAGTCGGGATGCACCAAGAGCGAACTGGACGCCATCAACGAAAAATGGCTGCCCGTCCTGAAAGAGGATCCGTATTTCAGCCGGCATTTCGTCCCCGGGAGCCATTGCACCCGGCTCGACAGCAAGACCCCGCTCGAAGAGTATTGCAGCAAACCCTAACCAATTGAATCAAGGGGAGTCCTCAGTGAAAGTCGTCATTCTCGCAGGTGGCCTCGGCACACGTCTGGCCGAAGAGACAGGGGTGATCCCCAAACCCATGGTGGAGATCGGTGGCTACCCCATCCTGTGGCACATCATGAAAATCTACAGCCACTACGGGCTGAACGAATTCATCGTCTGTCTGGGCTACAAGGGCTATTGCATCAAGGAATATTTCCTGAACTACAGGGCCCACTCCAACGACCTGACCATCAACACCGGAACCGGCGACCTGGAATTCCATTGCAACCGGTCCGAAAAATGGATAATTTCGCTCATCGAAACCGGGGCGCGGACCCTGACCGGCGGCCGCCTGAAACGTGTGCGCGAGTATGTTCAGGACGAGGACTTCTGCATGACCTACGGCGACGGCGTCGCCAACGTGAACATAGCCGAACTTTTGAAGTATCACGAAGCGCAGGGTCGGCTTGCCACCGTCACCTCGGTGAAGCCCCCGGGCCGTTTCGGCGCCCTGGACATCCGCGACGGAAAGGTGACGCGGTTTTTGGAAAAGCCCTCCGGCGACCAGGGCGCCATCAACGGCGGCTTTTTCGTACTCTCGCCCAAGGTGCTCGACCTCATCGGGGAGCTCAGCGACGACCTGCCCGTCGATCACCGCCAGCAGCAGCGCACCGTGATCGGCGGCGACGAACACGTCCCAGATGGCCTTCATGAAGTCGTACGGCTGGGCGAGCAGGCCGTACTTGTACTTGCGCACGCGCACATGCAGTTCGTAGAAGGCCCGTAGGTCGGCCTCGTCCTGTGC
>CAMYLL010000420.1 GCA_947259235.1 uncultured Pseudodesulfovibrio sp.
GTCCACTGCTATGCCCACGCCGTGGACCCGAGCAGCCAGCAGGACCCCATCTCCAACGAGAAAGCCAGGGAAATGATCGACGATCTCGCCCAGTTCGGCGCACCGGTCATCCTCTTCTCCGGCGGCGAGCCCCTGGTGCGCGAGGACCTGGTGGACCTGGCCAAGTACGCCACCAGCAAGGGCATGCGCGCGGTCATCTCCACCAACGGCACGCTCATCACCAAGAGCAAGGCCAAGGAGCTCAAGGAAGTCGGCCTTTCCTACGTCGGCATCTCCCTTGACGGCGCCGAGGAAGTCCACGACAAGTTCCGCGGCGTCAAGGGCGCCTACAAACAGGCCCTCAAGGGCGTGGAGAACTGTCAGGCCGAGGGCCTCAAAGTTGGCCTGCGCTTCACCATCAACAAGCGCAACGCCCAGGAAGTCCCCCACCTTTTCGACCTCATTGAGCAGCTCGAAGTCCCGCGCATCTGCTTCTACCACCTCGTCTATTCCGGCCGCGGCTCCGACCTGATGAAGGAAGACCTGAACCACGGCGAGACCCGCCAGGTGGTGGACCTGATCATGGACCGCACCCGCGCCCTGTTCGACAAGGGGCTGCCGAAGGAAGTGCTGACCGTGGACAACCACGCCGACGGTCCTTACGTCTACTATCGCATGCTCAAGGAAGACCCGGCGCGCGCCGCCGAGGTTCTGGATCTGCTCAAGATGAACGAGGGCAACTCCTCGGGACGCGGCATCGGCTGCATCTCCTGGGACGGCCAGGTCCACGCGGACCAATTCATGCGCCATATCACCTTCGGCAACGTGCTTGAGCGTCCCTTCTCCGAGATCTGGACAGACCCGAAGATCGAGCTGCTCCACAAGCTCAAGGACAAGCGCCCCCACGTCAAGGGCCGCTGCGCCACCTGCCGTTTCCTCAACGTCTGCGGCGGCAACTTCCGCGCCCGCGCCGAAGCCGTCTATGACGACTTCTGGGCGCAGGACCCCGCCTGCTACCTCACCGACGAGGAAATCAGCGGCGAAAAGCTGTAGAAACCCGAACGTCCCCGACGGCCGGGGGAGAGCTCCTGACAGGAGTTCCCCCCCGGCCCTCTTCGCTCATCGGGTCCACGCCGCCCGCGGGCGGATGGCAAGCAGATGAAGCCGGAAGGCGGCGTAAGGGTGCGCGTGGACAACAGGCGCACCTTTGCTTTGCGCAGCCGGGAAAAAAGAGTAAGCAAAAAACTCACACTGAATCTTTTGAATGATGGAGCGACCATGATTCCTTCGGATTTCCATCGCGGACGCAGACTGCGGACCAGCCTGACCATGCGCGAGCTGGTGCGCGAGAATGAAATCAGGCCCCAGGACCTGATCATGCCCTATTTCGTGGCCGAAACGGACGACGCATCCTTCATGAAGGAGATTTCGTCCATGCCCGGCCAGTACCAACTCTCCCTGTCGCAACTGGAGAAGCGGGTCGGCGAGGCCGTGGACAACGGGCTCAAGTCCTGCATCCTCTTCGGCATCCCGGCGGCCAAGGACGAGACCGGCAGCCAGGCCTATGCCGACGACGGCATCGTCCAGCAGGCCATCCGCCTGCTCAAGGACCGCTGGCCCCACCTCATCGTGGTGGCCGACACCTGCCTGTGCGAGTACACCTCCCACGGCCATTGCGGGCTGGTGAAGAACGGCGAGGTGCTCAACGACCCGACCCTGAACCTGCTGGCCAAGGCCGCCGTGGCCCAGGCCCGCGCCGGGGCAGACATCGTGGCCCCGTCCGACATGATGGACGGCCGCGTGGCCGCCATCCGCGCCGCCCTGGACGATGCGGGCTTCGTCAACACCCCCATCATGTCCTACGCGGTCAAATACGCCTCGGCCTTCTACGGCCCGTTCCGCGAGGCGGCTGAGTCCACCCCGCAGTTCGGCGACCGCAAGACCTATCAGATGGACCCGCCCAACGGTCGCGAGGCCATGCGCGAGGCGGCGGCGGACCTGATGGAAGGCGCGGACATCCTGATGGTCAAACCCGGCCTGCCCTATCTCGACATCATCCGTCAGGTGCGCGACGCCTTTGACACGCCCGTGGCCGCCTATCAGGTCAGCGGCGAATACTCGATGATCAAGGCCGCGGCCCAGAACGGCTGGATCGACGAGAAGGCCGTGATCATGGAATCCCTGGTGGCCTTCAAGCGCGCCGGGGCAGACCTCATCCTCACCTATTTTACCGAAGACGTCCTCAAGACGCTCAAATAACGCCATGACCAAACATCAAGGACATCCCGGCGGCTGCCCCCCCGAAGGCCACCCCGGCGGACACCCGGACGGACACCCGAAGGGACACCCAGGAGCCGAAACCGCACCCAAGCGCTTCCTCGACGACGGCGTCAGCCCCATCTGCAGGCTCATCGCCTGGGAAGTCACCCGCTCCTGCAACCTCGCCTGCAAACACTGCCGGGCCGAGGCGCACCCCGAGCCCTACGAGGGCGAGCTTTCCACGGCCGAGGCCAAGGCGCTCATCGACACCTTCCCGGACGTGGGCAGCCCCATCATCATCTTCACGGGCGGCGAGCCCATGATGCGCCACGACG
>CAMYLL010000421.1 GCA_947259235.1 uncultured Pseudodesulfovibrio sp.
TAGAGGTCCCAGTCGAGCTTGCGGTTGATGCGCTGGCCGATGAAATACACGCCTTCGGGGGTACGCAGGTCACCTTCGGCCAGTTTGTCGCCCTCGGATTGGCCCGTGGTGCAGGGGAAACGGCGAATCTCATGCAGCGGGCTTTTGCGCTCAAGCATGATCAGGGTCTGGGCCGCCTTGTCCACGGCCACGATCCGCGTCGGCCCATAGACATGGGACGACAGGGTGGGCGTCCAGCCCTGGGCCAGGGCCGAAGTGGCGCACATGACGCACGTTATGATGACAGCAAGTAAACGCATGAGGTTGTCAGACAACTCCTCGCCCTCAGGCTTCCGTTTCCCGAACCAAGGTCGCCGCGCCGCGGCTACCTTCCGCCAGCGGCCAACAGTTCCTTGCGGGTGAAGATGGCGTCGAGCTCCAGCCCGGCCTCCTTCAGCCTCTCCCGGCCGCCTTCCTCGCGGTCGAGAACGGCCAGAACCCCGGCGATCTCCAGGCCTGCGTCGCGCACGCGCTCCGCCGCCGTGATCAGCGTGCCGCCGGTGGTGCAGACGTCTTCGAGCAACACGACCCGGTCACCCTGATCAAAATTCGCCAGACCTTCGAGATACTGGTTGGTCCCGTGGCCTTTCGATTTCTTTCTGATGATGAACCCGGGCATGGGGCGTCCCTCGATATGCGAAACCACGGTCACCCCTGTCACCAGCGGGTCTGCCCCGAGGGTCATTCCGCCGACACCTGTTACATCATATTTCTTGAGCATTTCAACGAATATTCGCCCGATGAGGTAGCCTCCCTCGGGATGCAGCGCGGTCTGCTTGCAGTCGAAATAGTAATCGCTCTTCTTGCCCGAGGTCAACGTGAAGTCCCCTTCCCTGTAGGAAAGGGCCAGCAGCAGTTCGGCGAGACGTTTCTTGAAATCGGTCATGAGTTCTACCCCTTGAACACGCGCGCGAAGATCGCATCCTCGTAACGTTTGTAATACGAGGGGTCGAAGGCTTCGTCAAGTTCGTTAGATTCGAGCTGTTTATTCACTGCCGGGGCCTTGCGTATCTCGTCCTCGAACTGTACCCGCTCGGCCCAGCAGTGCATGGCCACCTTCTGGACCATTTCATAGGCTTCCTGGCGCTTGAGTCCCGAGGCGATGAGCTTGTTGAGCACCCGCTGCGAATAGAAAAGGCCGAACGAACCCATGAGGTTGCGCTGGATATTGTCCTCCTTGACCACCAGCCGCTCCAGCACGCCGCTCATGCGGTGGAGCATGTAGTCGATCAGGGCGGTGGTATCGGGCATGATCATCCGCTCCACCGAGGAGTGGCTGATGTCGCGTTCATGCCACAGGGCCTGGTTCTCCATGGCCGCCAGGGAGTTGGAACGGATGAGCCGGGCCAGTCCGCAGAGATTCTCGGCCGAGATGGGGTTCTTCTTGTGGGGCATGGCGGATGACCCTTTCTGCCCGGCGGAAAAGCCTTCCTCGACCTCCAGCACCTCGGTGCGCTGCAGGTGGCGCAGCTCAAGTCCGAGCCGCTCTATGCCCCCGGCCAGCATGGCCAGGGAGGTGAAAAACTGGGCATAACGGTCGCGCTGGACGATCTGGGTGGAGTGCGGGTCGGCCTCAAGCCCCAGGATGGCGCAGGCGCGCTCCTCCAGCTCGGGGCTCAGGTGGGCGAAGGTACCGACGGCGCCGGAGAGCTTGCCGACGCGCACGCTCTCGCGGGCCGCCTGGAAGCGCTCCTTGTGGCGCAGGAATTCGGCATAGAACCCGGCGAATTTCAGCCCGTATGTGGTAGGCTCGGCGTGGATGCCGTGGGTCCGGCCCATGCAGATGAGACCCTTGTACCTGTGGGCCATATCCTTAAGAACGGCGAGTATGCGCTCGATGCCTTCGGCCACGATGGCTCCGGCCCGGGTCAGCAGCACGCCGTTCGCCGTGTCCACGATGTCCGACGAGGTACACCCCAGGTGGATGTAGCGGGAGCTGGGCCCCACCTTCTCTTCCACCGCGGTCAAAAAGGCGATGACGTCATGTTTGGTGGTCTCCTCGATTTCAAGGATGCGCTCCAGCTCGAAGTCCGCCTTGGCGTGGATCTCGTCGCAGGCGTCCATGGGAACCTGTCCCAGCTCCGCCCAGGCCCGGGTCACTGCCAGCTCCACCTCAAGCCACACCCTGAACTTGTTCTCCAGAGTCCACAACTCTCTCATCGCCGGCCGGGAATACCTATCGAGCATACTCTTCTCGCTTGTAGAATTTCTGTGCGGCGCTGCCGCGATCAAAAAAAAAGGCAGCCATGGCTGCCTTTTTCCGCTCTTCGTCAGGATGCGGAGCCTGCGGACGGAGTGTCCGAGGAACCTTTCTTGGCAGGCGAAACCGTGTCCGAGCCACCGGACGCCTTATCGGCGCCCGAGCCTTCGGCGGGTCCGGCTGTCTCGCCGCCGTTTCCGTTACCATTTCCGTTTTCGCCATTCTCGGGAGCCGCGCCGGGTTTCTTTCCGGCATAGTCGGTAACGTACCAACCGGACCCCTTCAGCTGAAAGGACGTGTGGGAGATGAGCCGGGTGGC
>CAMYLL010000422.1 GCA_947259235.1 uncultured Pseudodesulfovibrio sp.
GATTACGTCCTGCCCCTGCACGAGCCCAAATGGGCGGGCATGGAGACCGTGCCCGAATAGCACGGTCCGCAATCTGACGCATTCGATCCCCCGGGAGCCTTCGCCCCCGGGGGATTTTCCGTGCATGTCGATTTGATTCGCATCCAGGCGGAAGTGCTGCCGTTTTTCTTGCCATGGAGGGCGGGAGGGGAGTAACGTGCCGTCCATGTCCCCCATCCTGCTGGCTGTTGCACCCATCTTCGGGCTGATCCTCATAGGTTTCCTGCTCCGGCGCATCGATTTTCCGGGGCCCGGTTTCTGGCCCGTTTCCGAGCGGCTGACCTATTACGCGCTTTTCCCGGCCCTGCTGGTCAGCGGGCTTTCCGGCAGGCCCTTTGACGAGTCGGCAACCGGGCTGGCGGTGACGCTGTTCGTCTCGGTCTGCGGCGTGGCCGCCGTGCTGCTGCTCCTGCGCCGCCTGCTGCCCATGACCGGCCCGGCCTTCACCTCCGTCTTTCAGGGGGCCATCCGGCCCAACACCTATGTGGGCATGTCCGCCGCAGCCGCCCTGCTCGGGCCGGACTGGATGACCCTTTCGGCCGTGGCGTTGCTGACGCTGGTACCACTGGTCAACGTGCTGTGCGTGCTCGTGCTCTCGCGCCACGGCAGCAACGGCGGGGGGCTCAGGCGCACGGCCGTGGAGCTGGGCAGGAACCCGCTCATCCTGGCCTGCGTGGCCGGGTTCATGCTCAACGGGTTCGACATTGTTCTTCCGGTGGTTCTGGATGATTTGCTGGGCATCATGGGCAAGGCCGCCCTGCCCATGGGGCTGCTGGCCGTCGGGGCGGGGCTGCGTCTGGACGGCGCTGGCGAGAGGGTTCTGCCCGTGGTGGTGGCCTCTGCCGCGCATCTGGTAGCGCTGCCCCTGGCCGCCTTCGGCTGCGCCGTCGTCCTCGGGCTTGACGGTCCGTCGCGGGGTGCGGCCCTCATCTACACGGCCATCCCCGTCTCGGTTTCCGCCTTCATCCTGGCCCGTCAGATGGGCGGCGACCACCGGCTCATGGCCCTGATCATCACCGTTCAAACCTTGCTGTCCGCCGTTACCCTGCCCCTTGTGCTCGCATTTCTGGGCTAGCGTTCGTTTGGATCGGCTGGCTGAGAGCGGGCGCAAATGTCGAGGTCCGTTCGCTCGAAGACGGAAAACCCCTTGAAGTCGGGGGTGAATTGGGTGAATATGCCCGTACTGTGATGAATCGGTTGAGAAAGGAGTTGTTATGGCTAAGGATTTCAGAGAGTTGCTTGTCGAGTCTTCCCGCCACGAGGTGTTTGGCCGCTTCTTCAGGGAGCTGGCCGTGGGCTTCAAGGTGGTGGTGTCCTTTCAGGCGAGCGAGACGCATTCGTGCGAGCCAGCCCAGACCTTGGACGACATATACGCATACACCAAGTGGGAAGTGAGCCTGCGCCAGGCCGACAAGCCCATCGACGTGCCCATGATCGGGGCCTGGAACGCCTTCATGGACAAGGAATGGGCCAAGACGTTCGACAGGCCGGAGTTCCAGCGGGCCATGGTCGGCGAGTTCATCCCCGTCGAGCAGTGCCAGCAGATTCTCGAGGACGTCATCGAGTACGCCATGAGCCGGGATCAGCTTGATTCCGAGGACGACATCCGCGCCGTGGACCCCGAGGAGAACCTCAAGAAGGTCTCCGGCTGCGGCGGCTGCGGCTCCAAGAAACCTGCCGAGGCAAAACCGGCAGCCGAATAGTCGAAATGGTTGCAAAAAAGCCCGCCCTCCTTTCGGATGGCGGGCTTTTTCGTGTCTGTGCGATTGGGTCTGCGGGGCAGAAGCGCGGCAGGAATCAGGCGATTTCTCAGCCGAAGAGTGCGGTGAACACCACCACGTAGGCCAGGGCAGGCAGCAGGTTGGCCAGCCGGATTTCGGTCAGCTCAAGCAGGTTGATTCCGATGCCGAGCAGGCCGCCGCAGGCCGTGACCTGGCTGATCATCATGGGCGAGAAGTATTGCTGGAAAAAGCTTGCGCCGATGGTCATCGCGCCCTGGTAGACGAGCACCGGGATGAACGAGAAGAGCACGCCCGAGCCATAGGTGGCGGCCAGGGCCACCGAGGCGAAGCCGTCGAGGATCGCCTTGGTGAAGAGGACCGTCGCGTTGCCGGTGATGCCTTCCTCCAGGGAGCCGACAATGGCCATGGCCCCGATGCAGTAGATGAGCGACGCGGTGATCAGCCCGTCGGTGAACTTGGCGTTGTCCGACTTGATGAGTCGCTTGAAGCGGTCGCCCAGCCGCGCGAACAGGGTGTCCAGCCGCAGCAGCTCGCCCGTGATCCCGCCCAGCAGCACGGCGAAGATGACGATGAGGATGTTCTCGACCTTGAGGGCCATCTGGATGCCGATGAGCAGCACGCACAGGCCCAACCCCTGAAAAACGATGGTACGGATGCGATCGGGAAAGCGCGACTGGAGCCAGCAGCCGATGAGACTGCCGCCGACGATGGCAAGGGCGTTGACGATGGAGCCGACAGGGAGCATTGGGCGATTCCTTTGTTTG
>CAMYLL010000423.1 GCA_947259235.1 uncultured Pseudodesulfovibrio sp.
CGCGAAGCCAGTTTAAACAGCTGAAACAGTGGGTTAGAGAACATATGGGCTAGTTATCTGGTACAGCCCCTTTTGTTATTGTCTTTTGTTAATATAAACAAAGCGTTAAGCAGCCATGCAAAATATTCAGTCGGTGGCGGCTACTTTTTATGCTCCAGCGACAGGGCCGCGGCCTGGATGACCCAGGCCCGGGCAAAGCCGAAAAGGCGGGCGAACCGGAAGAGCTTCGGGTCGAAGCTGTCCTCGCCTCCGGCTCGCAGGCCGAGGATGCGCGTCTTGCCGAGCCGGGCTGCCTCGCGGCGCAGCCAGGCGGCGTCTTGGGCCACGCGCCGCCTGGTCTGCGGCCCCCAGCGGGAGAGGGTCAGGTGCAGCTCCAGGTCGCTCCCACGCTCAGCCAGGGCGGCGTGGCCGTATGTTTCGCCCTGGTGGTGCAGCTCCAGCCAGCGGTAGGGACCGTCCGGGAAATGGGCCATGCACGGCGGTCTGTCAGGCAGCTCACGAACGCTCATGACGCCTCCCAAAGGGGTTGTATTCGTTGATTGACTGTGTCGGTTTGGGGCCGCTGCCCGGCGGGCGGAAGCCCACGGCGAAGTAGCGGAAGGCGTCCACGGCGTGGCTGGTCCAGTCATGCACCGGGCGGGACGAGAAATCGCCCATGCGCTCGTTGAAGGAGCGGCGGTAGTGGCGCAGTGCCTCCAGCCCGGGGGCGCAGCGGTCCGCGTCGAACCAGCACAGGGGCAGGGTGGCGCGCACGGCGTTGATGCCGTCCTGTATGGGGATGTTCGGCGCGATGTCGAACCGGATGCCCAGCCCGCGCGCGATCTCCAGGCGCGACTTGCCCGTGCCCAGCTCGCGCACGCGGATGTCGTGGGGCGCGATGTGCGTGCCGTAGGTGTAGCGCCGCTCGTCCAGCACCCGGGCGTAGTGGTCCAGCCCCTCGCCGCTGGCCTCGTAGTAGTCGATGACGGCGAAGGTGTTGCCCGGCCTGGCCTGGACGAACCAGATGGCCGTGGAGTCGCTCATGCCCAGGTCCCAGGCCGTGTGCACGGGCAGGGTGGGGTCGGCGGGCACGGCGGTGATGCGGCCGTCCGCCCCGGCCTCGCCCACCAGGGAGCCGAAGTACGCGCCCCGGATGGCCGCCGTGAACGAACATTCGAATTCTTGTTCGTATTCCTCGGGGGACATCTCCCGGGCCGCGGCGGCGAGCTCGTCCGGGTCGATGATGCCGGTCTGGGAGGCGCGGTACATGGCCGCGAACCAGTCCGGGTCGCGTCGGGCGTCTTCCCAGAGCCGGTGGAGGGCGTTCTTGCCGCGCGGCGTGCCGATGAACATGGCCCAGCCCCGGCGGTCGGACAGGGCGGGGCGGATGACCTCCGTCCAGACGCGGTGCGGCATCTGGGCCACCTCGTCGAAGACCGCGCCGTCCAGATACATGCCGCGCAGGGAGTCCGGATTTTCCGCCCCGAAGAGCCGGATGCGCGCGCCGTTTTCAAAGTCGGCCCGTAGCTCGGTTTCGTTGAATTTCACGGTGCATCCGTCGCCGCCCAGGCCGCAGTATCGCTTCAGCTCGTCCCAGACCACGGTCTTGGCCTGCTTGTAGAGCGGCGCGATATAGGCCCCGCGCCAATCCGTGCGCCGGGTGTCCCTGGCGGCGCGGATGAGCCGGTTGACCGAGAGCACGGTCTTGCCGAAGCGGCGGTGGCAGACCAGGACCGAGAACCGGGCCAGCCCGGCCTCGATTTCCGCCTGGTGGGGGCGTGGAGTATAGAGTTCGCTTGTCACGTGGTGTTTCCTCATGTTGACGGACGGGGCGGTCGGGCGTATCCAATGATCATGCGTCATGCCCCTCCGGTTGTTCTTCTTTTCTTTCTCGCCATGGCTGTTTTCGGCTGCTTTGGCTCTTCGGGGCCGGGCCGCACCGGGCTCACCGCCCAGGATGCCGAGGTCCAGCGGCGCGAGGCCATGGCCGCCGAAGCCCTGGACCGGGCCATGCAGCTGTTTCACAACGGCGAGTACCTTGATCAGGATGCGGCCCTTTCCTATCTCGACGAGGCCGTCGAGCTGGACCCGACCCTGGTGACGGCCCGCTACCGGCGGGCGCTCATTCTCCTGGGCCGGGACAATCTGGCCGGTGCGGAGACGGACATCCGCGCCGTTCTCGAGCTGCGGCCGGACCACATCCAGGCGCGGTTCACCCTGGGCTATCTTGAATACCGGCACGGAGACTACGTTGCGGCCGTGCGCGATCTGTCCACCGTGCTGAGCCAGGACGACACCGTGGCCGAGGCCTTTTCCCTGCGCGGTCTGGCCTATGCCAAGACCGGGCGGCACGAGGACGCCATTCACGACTTCGACAGGGCCATAGCCCTGAGCCCGGCCCATTTCGAGGCGTATTTCAACCGGGGCCTCTCCCGTGTTGCCATGGGTGACGACGACGGGGCGATGCACGACCTGACCCAGGCGCTCTCCCTGGACTCCCAGTCCATGCCGGTGCTCATGGCGCGGGCCGCGGCCTCCATGCGCCTGGG
>CAMYLL010000424.1 GCA_947259235.1 uncultured Pseudodesulfovibrio sp.
TTGTGTCGACTTGGACAGTTGGACACGCTACAGAACCGTTTTAGGTTGCGTATTCATCGTTTGAAAATGAAAAGAGAGTGGTTTCAACCACTCTCTTTTTTGTCGTCTGTGTGCGCTGGTATGATCTACTTCTTAATGACTGTGGCGATCCGTGCGCGGACAGGGATGTTTGATGAATTCAGGCCGGGAGTCTGGCCGTGCAGGTCGAACTCCAGCTGTACCCCGGGTCTGAAGATGAGGGTGTGGGTGGACCCGCCGAAGTGGAACATGCCGAGTTGGTCGCCTTTCGTGACATGCTGCCCCTCATAAACGGTGATCTCGTTGGACGAGACCTCCGCCATGCCAACGAACATGACGCACATGAGGCCGATATCCGGGTTGTCAGCTTCTATGAAGACCAGGGCCCGCGATGCGACGCTGGTGATATATCCCTGGGATCGGTTGGGGCCAGCCGGGTCGAACCCCTCGGAGAGCGCCTGCGCGTAGTATGATCCGTCCACCAGCCTTGTCTTGACTATGGTCCCGCTCACCGGGCTGTGCCACCGGTGATAGCTCAGCGCGCTCAGGAATGCCTGATAGATGGTCCCTCCGGCAAACCGACCGGTCAGCGGATCGCCGTCGAGCATGTGGGCCAGGGAATAGGGCTGGCCCTTGATCCAGAAACGGTCGCGCAGCCGCACGTTCCTGGCCAGTCTGTATGGCGCGGATTCGCAGGCGTTGGCGATGACTGCGTCATCCTTCGGGCTGGCCACCGGCCGTCGTCCCTCGCGATAACGCCGGGTGAAGAAGTCGTCCCAGGATGTGAAGCCGTGATAGGCCTTGCTCGGGTCGCATATGAAATCCTTCTCAAAAATCGGCATGACCTGCCGTGCATCTCGCCCGAACCAGCCTGTCTTCGGGTCGTCGTTCAACACGGAGCAGGAGTCTTCAGAGCCCAGAAACACGGCCCATTGGGTCAGGATCTTCTTCAGTTGCCGGTTCACCTTTTCGTTGAGGAAAGCGGTTGTACCGGCCGGAGTGCCCATGGGCCAATTGAGAATGGCGTTGATCGGAAAGCCAACCAGTCCGGTCTTGTTGAATTCCGGCGCCTTGGTCAGGACTCGGTTGATCAGTTGGAGCATGTGCTTGTAATCGCGCACCTCCGGCTTGCCGGTGGGGTCGTTGAGATAGGGCGGCGTGTTCGGGACCTGCTCGAACATCTGGGTGAAGAGTTGAAACAGTTCGGGATCGTTCTCGATCAGCGTCTGGAACTCCCTGACCACGGGAAAGAGCTGACTGTCCAATCCCGTTCCGTCGGCTTCTTTGATGAGATCGCTGCACCAGGCCCGCAGCGCCTGCTGATCGGAAGGCAACGGTTTTGCGACCAAATAGGGCGCGGGTTCGGTCGCTTGAGCCTGCATTCCGCCTGAAAGAAACAGTACGGAAAGAATGATCGCTGCGCAAAATGAAATGAACCGGTTCGTCCTCACAAGCCCTCCCGATTTCTGATTGTTCAGGATTTTCTTCCCTCATGGTCAAGCCATGGGGCGCGACGGGTGTGTGTCAGATGCCACTCCTGTCCCTTATGGACTTTCCGATAGTGAAGCGCAATGATTTCCCTGCCGCGCACGGTTGCCCTGCGAGGAGAAGGTGAGAGGCGTGCTAGCGGGCCGCCTTGGCGCGTGGCTTGTTGGAGTAGAAAGTATTATAGACCAGGGTCAGGACGCAGGCGAAGAACGCGGAGCCCATGCCGATGAGGACGTTGTAGTAGGGCGGCGCGGTCAGGGCCACGCGGATGAGCAGCGTGGCAAGGGCAAAACCCGAGTTGCGGAACACGGCCCGGAATTCCGGCAGAAAGCGTTGGGAGATGAGCACCAGCATGATGTCGCTGAAGATCAGCACCGTGTAGAATTTCTGAAAGAAGTCATGGGGGATGTGGCCGGAGGCGAAGCGCAGGCCGTTCTCGATGCCCATGCCGATGAAGATGGCGAGGATGATCAGGGCCACAAGCTTCTTGGCCGCGACGAAGCGGAACAGGGTGGGCCCGGACATCCCCGTTTCCTCCATCCGAAGTCGAAGCAGCGTGTAAACGCCGAGCAGGGCAAAGACGACTACTGCGCCGCCGCCGTCCGCCAGGATGACCATCAGCTCTTTCTCATGCCCCAGAAGGGACAGGGGTTCGGGAAAGTCCGCCAGCCCCTTGAAGGCGCTGCGCAGGAGAATGAGGGCCAGGATTTCGAACTGTTTTCCCACGGATTTGGAAATGGAGCAGGGCAGGGTGAAGATCAGGCTGACGACCTCGAGGAAGAGGACCAGGGTAAAGGCCAGGTTGATGGCCATGTAGTGGCTGGTTGGGACCAACTCCGCCAGGGGGCCGGAGATCAGGCTGTTTCGCTTCAGTTCGATAATGACCAGGGCGGCGATGAATACGAAGACGAGCACGCCGCCCACTGCGCGCTGGGTGGAATCCTTCTCCCAGAAGTGATGCAGGGGGTCGAAGATGTAGGTGACCCCATTAAAGAGCTTGTCCATCAT
>CAMYLL010000425.1 GCA_947259235.1 uncultured Pseudodesulfovibrio sp.
GTGCCGAAAGCTCTTCGGCCGCGGAGGTCACCTGCTCGGCGATGAGGGAGGCCTCTCCGGCCACGCGCTGCATCTTGCTGAGCAGCTCCATGGTCTTGGCTTCCTGGGCTTCCGCCTCGGCCATGGCCTTTTCCGCCTTGACCCTGGAGCGTTCGGCCTCTTCCTTCTTTTCTGCGGTTTCGCGCATCTTGGTCTTGAGGTTGTCCACCATGGTGGCGATGGCTTTCTTGACCACGCCCAGCTCCGCGGCAAAATTGCCTTCGGGCTCGGCGTCAAGGTCGCCTGCCGCCACGGACTCGGCAAAGCCGCGAATGCGGAACAGCGGGCCGACAATGGCCCGTTGAACCATGAACCAGACCAGCCCGCCGATGATCAGCAGGATAAGCAGTGTTTCGACGGCGGTATACATTTTGGCTTCGAGGATCTTGGCCTGGGCGGTCTTGAGCGAGGCGATGATCTCGAAGGCGCCGTGGATCTCTCCGGCCTTCCAGCCTTCCTTGATCCCGCCGGCCGGGTCGGGCGCCCCCTTGGGGTCTCCGTGGCAGTAGAGGCACTCCTCGGTCAGTCGGATGGGCCGGAAGAAACGTATCTTGTCCTTTTCATATATGATCTTTTCCTTGAGATTCTTTTCCTTCATCTCCTTGAGCACGGCCAGCTCAAGGGGGGTGGGCGTGTTGACCGCGTTTCGCGGCGAGACCTTGGGCACGCGCAGGACGAAGTCGAGCTCCTCTGCGTTGCGCTGGGCCATGCCGATGGCCGTGATGATGGGCACGGCCTCAAGCAGCTTCTCCCGCGTTTCGAGCTGGTCGAAGGGCTTGATGATGCCCATGGACAGTTTCTTGGACATCTCGTCGCGGGCGGCCTCGGCCATGAGCACCACGGCCCGGCCCTGGTGGACTATGTCTTCCTCTCCGGCCCGGGAGAGCTGCACCACCTGCTGCACGGCCAGCACCAGCGCGACGACGACCGGACCGGCCAGCGCCAGGGCCAGCACTTTCCATTTCAGACTCACATTTTCGAACATGCGGACCCCTTTGCGTCTTTCCACGCCGTCTGGACCAGGTCGGGAGGGAAAAAATCGGTAATGATTGTCACAACTACATAGCACCAGTTCCCATCGGTGGGAATGGGCATATGGTCACTTTCCGTTATAAAGTGGCTCCTCTCGGGAACCGGTCATTCGGCCCGCCATATTGCATCTGGCGCGCCCATGCGCTTTGCTGTAACGTGAGCCGAGTTCATCAGACGGATGTTCCATATGACGCCTGTTTTGCGAGAGGATGCATGACCGCCACACCCCCACACATACCAGAACTCCTCGCCCCGGCCGGGGACATGGAGAAGCTCGATACCGCCATTCTCTACGGGGCGGACGCCGTCTATCTCGGCGGCGACAGCCTGAACCTGCGCGCCGGTGCGGGCGGGTTTTCCGCCGTGGATCTGGTCGAGGCAATGGCCAAGGCCCGCGCGGCCAAGGTCAAGGTCTACTTCACCCTCAACGTCTATCCGCGCGAGAGCATGATGCCCGCCGTGCGGGACTACATAGCCATGCTCGGCGAGCTGATGCCCGACGGGGTCATCGCCGCCGACCCCGGGGTGATCCGGCTCCTGCGCCGGGAGCTGCCGGAAGTGCCGGTCCATGTCTCCACCCAGGCCAACACGTCCAACTCCGAATCCGTGCGCTTCTGGCGCGAATGCGGCGCCAGACGGGTCAACGTGGCCCGGGAGCTGCGCGCCCAGGAGCTCATGGAGATGCTGGCCATCACGCGCAAGCAGATGCCGTCCATGGAGGTTGAGATCTTCGTGCACGGCGCCATGTGCATGGCGGTGTCCGGCCGCTGCTATCTCTCGGCCCTGCTCAACGACCGGCCGGGGAACCTGGGCCAGTGCTCCCACCCCTGCCGCTATGAATACCGCCCCACGTCCATGACCTTCGAGGAGCGCACCCGCCCGGGCGAGGACCTCTGGGAGGTGCGCGAGTACGGCGTCGGCGGCGAGGACTTCACCTTCGAGAACGCGGACGATGAGTTCGCCTTCGAGCCGCTGGGCGACGATGAGGCCCGGCCGGAGACCCCGGCGGACCCGGCCCTGACTCTGGCCCATGAGGCCGGCGGCTGGACCAAGTTCTTTGCGGCCCAGGATCTGTGCCTGCTCCATTACCTCGAATGGTTTTCCCGGATGCGGGTGGCCTCGGTCAAGCTGGAGGGGCGCACCAAGAGCTCGGCCTATCTCGCCCAGGTGGTGGACGCCTACAAGACCGCCCTCAAGGACATCGCCAAGGGTGAATTCAAGCCTGAAAAATATCTCTCGGAGCTGGTCAACGCGGCCTCGCGCCCGCTGACCACCGGATTCTTCGACCCTGACCGGCGCGGGGCCATTGCCCAGCCGCCGGACGAGGGCGAGAAGCGCCCCGTGCTCGCCCGCGTGCTGACCAAGGCGGGCGAAGGGCGCTGGCACATCCAGACCAAGGCCCGCTGGCAGACCGGCGAGGACAT
>CAMYLL010000426.1 GCA_947259235.1 uncultured Pseudodesulfovibrio sp.
AACGCGCCGCAGTGGTACAAGCTGACCCTGGCGGCCTTTCTCGTGCTCAACCCCGTGCTGCTGCTCGTTGCCGGGCCGTTCGTCACCGGCTGGGTGCTCATCGGCGAGTTCATCTTCACCCTGGCCATGGCGCTCAAGTGCTATCCGCTGCCCGCGGGCGGCCTGCTGGCCATGGAGGCCGTCGTGCTGGGGCTTACCCGGCCGCAGACCGTCTACAACGAGGCCCTGGCCAACTTCGAGGTCATCCTGCTGCTCATGTTCATGGTGGCGGGCATCTACTTCATGAAGGACCTGCTCCAGTTTCTCTTTACCCGGATACTGGTCCGGGTGCAGTCCAAGATGGTCATCTCGCTGCTCTTCTGCTTCGCCGGAGCGTTTCTCTCGGCCTTCCTCGACGCTCTGACCGTGACGGCGGTGATCATCGCCGTGGCCTATGGGTTCTACAACGTCTATCACCGCTTCGCCTCGGGCAAGGATCATCTGTGCGACCATGATCTGTGCAACGACCAGGCGGTCAAGGAACAGGACCGCAACGACCTTGAGGATTTCAGGGCATTCCTGCGCAACCTGATGATGCATGGCGCGGTGGGAACCGCCCTGGGCGGCGTGTGCACCCTGGTGGGCGAGCCGCAAAACCTGCTCATCGGCGCGGAAATGGGCTGGCATTTCAGCACGTTCTTCATCGAAGTCGCGCCTGTCTCCATGCCGGTCCTGGCCGTCGGGCTGCTGACCTGCCTGGCTGTGGAGCGTTTCAGGCTCTTCTCCTACGGCGCGCAGATGCCCGGCAACATCCGCTCCCATCTGCTGGAAACCGCCATACAGAACGAGGCCAAGCTCACGGACGCGGGCAGGACCAAGCTTATCGTCCAGGCATGCGCCGGTCTGTGGCTTATCATGGCCCTTGCTTTCCATCTGGCAGCGGTGGGCATCGTGGGCCTGTCGGTCATCGTCCTGCTGACGGCGGCCAACGGGGTCGTCGAGGAGCATCAGCTCGGCAAGGCGTTCGAGGAGGCGCTGCCCTTCACCGCGCTGCTGGTGGTCTTCTTCGCGGTGGTGGCGGTCATTCATGAACAGCATCTCTTTCAGCCGGTGATCAACTTCGTCCTTGGCGTTGAGGGGCGGGCGCAGATGGCGGCCTACTATATGGCAAACGGCCTGCTCTCCATGATCTCGGACAACGTCTTCGTCGCCACGGTCTACATCTCCGAAACCAAGATGCACTTCACCCAGATGCTCCACGCCGTGCCAGACATCGGCATGACCGGCGAGCAGCTCATGGACAAGCTGACCGATCCCGACCTGGACAGGGCGACCGTGCTTGCGGGCCTGCCGCAGTCCGCCTCGTCTGTGATCAGCCCGCTCATGGCCCAGTTCGACAAGCTCGCCGTGGCCATCAACACGGGCACGAACATCCCGAGCGTGGCCACGCCCAACGGGCAGGCGGCGTTCCTCTTCCTGCTGACCTCGGCCCTGGCCCCGGTCATCAGGCTGTCCTACGGGCGCATGGTGCTCCTGGCCCTGCCCTATACCATAACCATGTCCCTGACAGGCCTCGCGGCCGCCTGGTACATGGATGACATAATCCGGCTGTTCTCATAGCGGCCGGGCGCAACGGAAAACCTGCAACCCCCGGCCTGAGCCGGTTAAGCCCTGGAGCCGCAATGACCACGGACGACTTCTCATACGAGCACCTCGGTGTGTGCTACTGGAATGGTTCCATGGGCCCGTTCGTCATCGGCATCATCGGCTCCGGGCCGGGGTTGCAGGTGCTCATCGACATCGTGTACACCGAGGTCTTTCGCGATTTCGTCCCGGACATGGTCCTGGTGGGCGCCAGCCATATCAGCGACAGCAAAAGCCTCGACATCCTGGCCGAGATCAATATCCCGGTCTGCGACACCTTCGAGGAAATGCTCGGGCAGCATCCGGACATCAACCTCGTGGTGGAGATGCTCGGCTCGGCTGATGTCCTTGCCCGGCTGCGCAAGGCTCTGCCGGAGCACGTATCACTCATGGACCACCGGGAGCTGGTCTTCTTCTGCGGTCTGCACGATATGGCCGCCGTCAAGGGGCACTACAAGGAAAACCTCGCCCACCAGCGGACCCTGCTTCAGTCCATAATCGACGAGATTCGCGAGGACATCTTCCTTCTGGACAAGAGCGGGCAGGTGGTGGACCTCAACCGCATCGTCTGGCAGCGGGCGGGCATCCCTCGCAAGGACCTGCTCGGCAAGCCCTGCTGGCACGCGGCCAGGCTGCGGGACGGCTCGGCCTTTTGCGACCAGCTGGACCCGGTTTGCCCGTTCCACAAGACCCTGCAAAGCGGGCAGAAAGAGGAATCCCTGGTCACGCGGGTCAACAGCGACGGCCTGCTCCAGTACTACCGGCTCTATGCCTATCCCATCCTCGACATGCGCGGGAACATGACCCACATCATGGTCATGCACC
>CAMYLL010000427.1 GCA_947259235.1 uncultured Pseudodesulfovibrio sp.
CCTCAATGAATTCAGTGCAGCGGTACGCCGCACGGCCAAGTGGAAGCTCGGCCGCCACCCCCTGCCCGCCCAGGCCGCGATACTTGACCAGGCCATCCTCAACGAGCTTGAGGCTTCAAGCCATATCCCCTTTGAGGAGCGCGCGGGCAAGGCCATGACCGTCAACTTCGGCATGTTCCATATGCTGACGAAACGATTCGGCATGGACGGGTGCGTCATCACCATGGGGTCCGTATCCCGCGACGGCGTGAGGATCGTGGACGCGCCCCAGGCAAGCTTCAAGGCCATGCTCGCCAACCAGAGCGGCGAGGAAGGCATCGGCACTTACCACCTGTGGACCACCCTGCCCGGCGGCGTCATCCTCGACCACGCCATTCTCTCGTTCCTGCACAAGGACAACGCGGTCACGGTGAACCCGATGATCCCCTCCGAGCGCTTCATCTGCGCCCCGGCGGACGAGCTGCCCCACGGCCTGACCTACCACCCGGTGGTGGTGGGCCACGAGTTCTTTGTGGCATCGGGGACCATCGACCGCGAGGCCATGGATTATCTCATGGGTGATCGTTTTCCCAAGCAGTACGCCTGAGCAGGGACGGAGCGATACAAGCGGTGCGCCCTCAGTCGGAATCGTCGCAGCTGTGGATGCGCCCGCCGCAATGCGGACAGACGCCCATGGCCCGTTTTTTCCGCTCGCCGTATTCCACGAACCCGGCGCTGAGAATGCCCGCGGGCAGGGCAAACATGCCAATGCCTATCAGGGCGATGACCGAGGCCAGGAATCGCCCCATTTCCGTGACAGGATACACGTCGCCGTAGCCCACCGTGGTCAGGGTGATGATGGCCCACCACATGGCGTGGGGGATGGAAGCGAAGACCGAGGGCTGGGCCAGATGCTCGAAATGGTACATCAGGCTCGATGCGACCACGAGCAGGATGCCCACGCAGAAACCGGCCACGGCCAGTTGTTCCCTCTTGAGCCGGACCACGTCGAAGAACACCTGAATGGCGTCAGAATACCGGCCGAGCTTGAGCACGCGCATCAGACGCATGAGCCGCAAGGCGCGCAGGAAGATGAGATCGTCCGGCAGGAAAAAGGGCAGATAGAAAGGCAGGATGGCGATGAGGTCGATGATCATCAGGGGGCTGAGTGCGTAGCGGACGCGGCCGACAACGCCCCGGACCCGGTCGGGCCCACCCACAAATATCCGGCCCGCGTACTCGATGGAGAAGATAAACACGGAAATCAACTCCAGAAGCCGGAAGACATACCGATAGTCGACGGACACCTCTTCCATGGTTTCGAGGATCACGCCCATGACGTTGATCAGGATAAGAAACACGAGGAAGAGCCGCAGCCGCCGGGCACGGACATCGCTCCCCTCCGGGTCCTCCAACAACAGATACTGCGTCTCTTTCAATGATTGGCCCATGGTGATTCCTTGTTGCGGATATTCTCAATAAAACCCTCGACAGGCCACCGTTGTCAACGGATATGAAACCGCTTGCCTTGCACGTCCTCTTTTGCAAAAAACAGACAACACGTGTACAGCTATCCCGAAACGACCCTATACCAAATGGACAATTGTGACGATGAGCTTTACGGACAAGATTCGCAAGGAAGGCTACACCCGCTACCGAGGCGCGGTGGATGCCTCCGTGTATGAATATTTCAACTGCGACTGTTCATGGAAGGCGATCTGGTATCTCAAGGACGGCCACTACCAGTGCTGTGGCTGCAAGGAACGGTGCGAAACCTCCGACCCGGACGGCTTCCAGCTCTTTCTCGACATCCGCTAGCAAACAGGACGGAGCATGCGATACCTCACAACCCTGATACCGGCCGCCCTTGCGCTCCTGTTTTTCGCCCTGCCCGCCAGGGCCTCGGAGTTCACGGACATGGACATCTGCCTGGGCAGACAGGTTATTGCCCGCGCCCTGTGCAAATCCCCGGCAGAGGTCAACTACGTCAGCCAGGTGCGGGACAACATCTACCTTTACTCCGTCTTCTACGCCAGCCGTGAAACCCATTTCTTCGTGGGCGTCTACAACGACATGATCCGCATCCAGGGCAAGGAATTCCAGACCGTGACCCGGACCATTCCCTATCACTTCGACGCCATGTCCAAATGCGGCGTGGTGGACTTTTCCCTGCCCAACTGCCCCACCGTCGGGCGCATCGTCTGCTGCTCCGAGAAGACAGTCGAGGAACAGCTCGACGACAAGTTCTGGAACAGACCCATCCCCGAGCTGCTAGAGGAAGACCTCCGCAACGCCCTGCAGGGAGACAACGCCACGGTCCCGACCCCGGAACCCGGACCCGCCACAGGGCAATAGCCGTCCCGCCGAGCACCCATTCACGACAAAGACCAGCCCCCCGGCCGCAAGCGCGGCCGGGGGGCTGAACGGTTCCGGGCACGACCGGTCAGACGCGCCGGAGCCAGGCCG
>CAMYLL010000428.1 GCA_947259235.1 uncultured Pseudodesulfovibrio sp.
GGTCATGGCCACCTATGCAGTGCCTTTCTTTCGCTCGGAAAACGGAAACAAGGTCTTTGCCGGCGTGGTCACCGCTGACATCTCCCTGGAATGGCTCCAGGACATGCTGGAAGAAATCCGCATCTTCCAGTCGGGCTATGCCTTCCTCCTCTCCCGACACGGCACGGTGATCGCCCACCCCAACCGCAAGCTGATCATGAACCAGACCATCTTCACCCTGGCCGAGGAGATGCAGGCTCCCGAGCTCAGGCAGGTCGGGCGGGACATGATCGAGGGCAAAAGCTCCTTCCTCCTGCTCAACCGGGCCATCCAGGGTACGGAACGGTACATCTTTCACACCGGCCTGGAGTATGGAGGCTGGTCCCTGGGCGTCCTCTTCCCCCGTTACGAGATGCTGGCGGACGTGCACCGCCTCTCCAACGCCATGACCCTCATCGGTCTGGCCGGATTCATCCTCCTGGCCCTGGTCATCATCTACATCGCGCGGCGCATTACCAAGCCCCTGACAGAGCTTTCAAAGGCCGCCCTGGTGATCGCGGGCGGCGATCTCGACCTCATGCTGCCCAAGGTCGCGGCCAACGACGAGGTGGGCGATCTGGCGAACTCCTTCAAGATCATGAAGACCTCGCTCAAGGAGTACATATCCAACCTGACCAGCACCACCGCGGCCAAGGAACGCATCGAGTCCGAGCTGCGCATCGCGCGCGAGATCCAGATGGGCATCCTGCCCAAGCTCTTCCCGGCCTTCCCGGAGCGCAAGGAATTCGAGGTGTTCGCCTCCATCGAACCGGCCAAGGAGGTCGGCGGCGACCTCTACGACTTCTTCTTTGTGGATGACACCCACTTCTGCTTCCTGCTGGGCGACGTCTCCGGCAAGGGTGTGCCCGCCGCCTTCTTCATGGCTGTGACCAAGACCCTGCTCAAGGTCGTGGCCGAAAAAGGGCTCGACCCCGGCCAGATCCTGACAAAGGTCAACTCGGACCTGGCGTCCGAGAACGAATCGTGCATGTTCGTGACCCTCTTCCTGGCCATCATCGACATCGAGACCGGCGAGACCCGCTACGCCAACGCTGGTCACAACCCGCCCATCTACCTGCCCTGCGGCGGCAAGCCCGAATGGATACCGCCTCTGGGCGAGCCGGTGGCGGGCGTCATGGAAGGCATGGAATACTCCACCAAGACCATGACCCTGGGCACAGGCGACATGATCTTCATCTACACCGACGGCGTGACCGAGGCCATGGACCCGGAGCAGAAGCTCTACTCCGAGGACAAGCTCATGCAGACCGTTACCGACCTGAAGACGCCCCTCGCCCCCACTCTGGTGAAGGCGATCAACGAGTCGGTCACCGAGTTCGCACGCGGCGCGGAGCAATCAGACGACATCACCATGCTGGCCATGCAATATTGCGGCAAGTGTGAAAAATAACAGGAGAACACAATGGAATTCAGCAATACAAAAAACGGCGACAAGCTCGTGGTCAAGGTAACGGGCCGGATGGACGCCCTCACGGCCCAGGAGTTCGACACCGAGTGCCGCACCTGGCTTGATTCGGGCGAAAAAGACGTCATCGCCGACCTCTCCGGCCTGGAATACATCAGCTCGGCCGGACTGCGCAGCATCCTTTCCGCAGCCAAACAGCTCAAAGGCGCCAGCGGCAACCTCTCTTTCTGCAACCTCTCGGGGATGGTCGAAGAGGTCTTCGTCGTTTCCGGCTTTTCCGCCATGTTCAAGCTGTACCCGACCCTGGAAGACGCACTGGCCGGCTGATCAGATGCCGGTCTTCAATGCCACGCCCGATCTATCGAGCCTTGCCCGGATTCGTGACTTCGTCCTCTCCTGCGCAGCCCGCGCAGGCATGACCGAGGCCGCCGCGACCAAGCTCGACCTCGTTCTCGAAGAGGCGATAGTCAACGTGGTGCATCACGCCTACAAAGGACAGGAAGGGACATTCGAAGTGGAATGTCAGGCCAGAGACGGCCTCCTCTGCTGCACTGTCCGTGACTGGGGTGCGGAATTCAACCCCCTGACCGTCCCCCCGCCCAACACTACGGGCGCGGTGGACGACCGGCCCATTGGCGGGCTGGGTCTTCTGTTCGTGAACACCATGACCGACCACACTGCCTACACGCGCAACGGCAACGCCAACGAGCTCACGCTGTGTTTTGCTTTGACGCAAAAGGAAGCCGAAGACTGATATTTAGATAGCATCTTGTATTGATTAATAAATTCATCATTTATACGATTCATGATTTTCCCCGCGCCGCCCCCCGGCGCGTTTTTATTTCAATGGATTTCATTTTCCGTTGACGAAATCCGTGAATCATGGGTAATAATTAAGGGGCTGTACCAGATAACTAGCCCATATGTTCTCTAACCCACTGTTTCAGCTGTTTAAACTGGCTTCGCGGATTGCTGTTGTTAAAACGCCACT
>CAMYLL010000429.1 GCA_947259235.1 uncultured Pseudodesulfovibrio sp.
TTTTCTTTTTGAAGGGCTGTCAAACATGTCCATCAAATAACCTTCGCCTAGGAAGTGAATGCTCATGCCGAAATCCTGGGATACCAACGGTTCTTAACCGGACAGCAATGAACCCGGAAATGAACTTCTGAATATCCTGCATGAAAAGCCTGTCGCCTCGCAGGGGCCGGAGAGCGGCTCACGCTCGCACCAGCCGACCCTGTCGTTAAATGGAATTCACAGCCGGGCCCGCAGCGCAAGCGGCATCCCGACGCCCGAAAGAGTAGTGAATTTCCCCCCGGGGCGCAATTGCGGAACACGCCGAAAATGCGGGAGGAGACGCCCCGCCCGCCGGAAACGGCTCAGCCCTCGCCGCGCAGGGCCTGGATGGGGTCGAGGCTGGCGGCCTGGCGCGCGGGCTTGAGGCCGAAGACGATGCCCACGGCCTGGGACCCGGCCAGGGCCAGAAAGAACGCCTTCCATGAGAACTGGATGGTCAGGATGTCCATGCGGGAGAGGAACTGGCCCAGCCCGAGGCCCAGGAACAGCCCGAGCACGCCGCCCAGCAGGGTCAGGACGCACGCCTCCACCAGGAACTGAAACAGGATGGCCGAGCTGCGCGCGCCCAGGGCCTTCTTGAGGCCGATCTCCTCGGCTCGCTCGCTGACGCTGATGGAAAAGAGATTGGCCAGCACGAACCCGCCCACCAGCAGGGCGATGGTGGCGGTGACGCCCAGGAAGATGGACAGCCCGCCCTTGAACATGGACAGGAATTTCAGGATCTCGTCCGCCGTCAGGATGGTGAAGTCGTCTTCGTCCCCCGGCTCCAGGTGGTGCAGGGAGCGCAGGAAGGAGCGCAGGTTCTCGGTATGCGCGGCCATGGCCTGCGGCTCGTAGAACTTGATGCGCAGGGCGCGGAAATACTTGCGGTCCAGGTTGTACCGCTGCAACAGCGTGCTCAGGGGGATGATGACGCGGTTGTCGATGTCGCCGCCGCCCCCGGTGGTCACCCCGCGATAGGCGAGCTTGCCCACCACCTGGAACGGGATGCCGCTGACGTAGACCACCTTGCCCACGGGGGATTCGTCGCCGAACAGCTCGGTGGCCGGCTTGTCGCCCAGGAGCACCACCTTGGCCCCGGTGGCCTCGTCTTCGGCGGAGATGTCGCGCCCCTCGGCCAGGGGCCAGTCCCAGGCGCTGGCGTAGTTCTCCGTGGTCCCCACCACCAGCACGTCCTGATAGTTGCGGTTGCCCGCCTTGATGGTCTGGCCGCCGTTGGCCCGCATGGGCAGCACGGCCTTGACCCCGGGCAGGGATTCCTCGATGCGCCGGGCGTCCTCGCGGCTCAGGGTCATGGTGCGCATGCCCACGGCGCGGTGCATGATGTTGCCGCCGAAGACCAGCGCCGCGTCGGGCCCGAACATGTCCACCATCTCCACGGCCATGCGGTTGGCGCCGTCCACGGCCGTGACGATGAGGGTCAGGCTGGCGATGCCGAAGGCCACGCCCATGATGACGAAGCACGAACGCAGCTTGAAGGACCACACCGCCTCAAGGCCCATGGTCGCTATCCGCATGAAGAGTCGTGGTTTCGTCATTGTGCTCTCGGTGCCTTTGTTAACGGGTGACGGAGCGCGCGCCGGGGCCGCTTACGCCCTGACCCGGGCCAGGTCCTCGACTATGCGGCCGTCGTGGAGCTTGATGACCCGGTCCGCCTCGCGGGCCACCTCCTCGTCGTGGGTGACGATGACGATGGTCTTTCCTGTCTGGTGCACGGCGTGGAAGAGCTTCATGATCTCCGTGGAGGTGACGGAGTCCAGCTGGCCGGTGGGTTCGTCGGCCAGGATGATGTCCGGCTCGTTGAGCAGGGCCCGGGCCATGGCCACGCGCTGCTGCTGCCCGCCGGAGAGGCGCGACGGCTTGAACTCCATCCGGTCGCCCAGGCCCTCCTCGTCGAGCAGGGCCGAGGCGCGGGCCACCAGCTCGGCCCGGGGCTTGCCGGAGTAGAGCCCCGGCAGGATGACGTTGTCCAGGGCCGTGGCATAGGGAATGAGATAAAATGACTGGAAGACGAAGCCCAGGGAGCGGTTGCGCAGGTCGGACTGGTGGTCGTCGTCCAGGGTGGCGACGTCGCGCCCCAGGAGCGAGTAGCTGCCCGCCGTGAACTGGTCGAGCAGGCCGATGATGTGCAGCAGGGTGGACTTGCCCGAGCCGGACGTGCCCTGCAGGGCGATGAAGTCCCCGCGCGGAACCTCCAGGGTGATGCCCTTGAGCACCTCGATGCCCGCGCCCTCCTCGCCGTTCCTCCTGCCCGCGTCCGGGAAGAAGGTCTTGGTGATGCCCGCCATGCTGATGGCCGTGTCCGCCATGCTAGTCTTCCTTCTTCCTGGTCTTGGTTCCGGGCAGCACGAGCTGGGTGGCGACCACGTCGCCCTCCGTGAGTCCGGCCA
>CAMYLL010000430.1 GCA_947259235.1 uncultured Pseudodesulfovibrio sp.
ATGCCCAGGTCGTGTTGCACCCTTGCCCATTCCGCTGGGAAGGCCTCGCAAGTAGAAATTGAGCGCGCGTCTTCCTCGTGAAGGATCGCCTGCTCCAGGTTATCAGAGAGGCCGCCGCCGAGGTTATGGGCGGCGATCCCAAGATCACCATTGTTGCCAGCGCCAGAAAAGCGAGCAAACCGGCTGTGCCGGCTCTGGTCGCCAAGCCGGCCAGCGAACCCCGGGCTACCCATCTGGGACTGCCCATAACCGATGCGCCTAAACCGATCCCGGTACACAATTGGCGCTTTTCCTTTGATGATTTCGTCGTCGGCCCCTCGAATGAACTGGCCTGTGCGGCCAGCAAGAGCCTGTGCAGCAGTGCCTTTTCGTCGGACCACCTCTTCCTGAGCTCCGGCCCGGGGCTGGGCAAGACGCACCTGTTGCAGTCGGTGGGTAATCAGTTGTGCAGGGCGGCCAACCGCAGGAACCTGAAGGTCGCCTGCCTTTCTTCGGAAGAATTCGCCACCCGCATGGTGCTGGCCATCAAGGCCCGCCAGGTGGACGTGTTCAAGGCGCAGTTCCGCGATAATCTCGATGTGCTGCTGCTCGAAGACGTCCATTTCTTTCAGGGCAAGGAGAAGATGCAGGAAGAGTTGCTGTGCACCCTCACGGCTTTGCGCGAACGCGGGTGCAAGGTTGTCCTGACCAGTTCCTTCATGCCACGGGAGTTTTCCGGCGTGGACAACCGTCTCGTTTCCCGGTTTTGCTCCGGCTTTATGGCCCACATCAATCGCCCGGACCTGGAGACGCGTCGCCGCATCGTGCTCGAAAAGGCGCGCAAACTTCAGGTGTCGGTCCCGGTTGAGGTTTCTGATCTTCTGGCCGAGCGGATCACAACGGATATTCGTCAACTCGAAAGTTGCCTGAGCAATCTCGTGCTCAAGGCGCGCCTGCTTAACCGGGCCGTGACTTTGAACCTGGCCTGGGAAGTGCTCGACAATTACGCCATTCAGCACGCGTCCCCGGATTTCTTCAACATTGTTGAGTTCATCTGCAAGAGCTACGGTCTGTCCGAGGACGAGCTCAAGTCAAAGAGCCGGAAGCGCCAGGTTGTCCTGGCCCGCAACACCGCATTTTATCTGGCTCGCAAGCACACCGATCTGTCTCTCAAGGCCATCGGGGATAAGCTTGGTCGTCGGCACTCCACCGTGCTCAAGGGCATCACCAAGGTCGAGCGGGAGATATCTCTCCAGACGCCCCTTGGCCGTCAGTTGGAAAAGACTGCGGACCGGCTCACGCCGTAAGCACGGCCCATGCCGGGGAAGTCGCTCCCCGGTTGTCGCGCCCCCACATGTCCCTCCGGGTCGCTGGTTTGTGTGAACCAGGTCTGACTCGGGGGGATGTTCTTTTGTGGCGACAGGCTGTGGCGATTTCGGTGCAGGAGAACGAACGATAGGACGGCATGGGCCGAAGTGATGGCCATCCACTGTGTAATGGAAGCAAATCGGTGGCTGAAGATTCCTGGGAGAGACGGGCAGGAAGGGGGGTTATCCTTTCTGCAGTTCCCTGAGGCGTCGCTTTGCCTCCTGTGGGTCAAGCCCCAGTTTTTCCGCCATGCGGGGGAGGTTGGTCTCGGCGTCCGTGGGCCTGATGTAGAGAGGGTCGATGGGATTGGTTCCGTAATTGGCCGTTCTTGCCGCGTCGAGCAGCTGCTGGGGGGAAGGATTGTCCCAGGTGGCCGGGAGCAGTGTGAAGCCCGGTGTCTCGGCTTCGAGCCGGGCAAAGAAGTCGGGGTTTTTGCGCAGGCCGCTCCCCATGAGGTGGGCCGTGTCGCCGTGAGCGGCCATGCGGTCCGCAGCCTCTGCAAGGGTGCAGGAGGCCAGGGGGGCGAGCGGGGTCAGGTCCGGGGCGTGAAAGCTTTCGAGATAGACCAGCCCTCTGCGGGCATAGGTCAGGACATGCAGTGTGCCACTCAGGAGCGGGCCGGGACCTGCGGCCAGCAGGGGAAGGTAGTCCAGTCCGGCGAGGAGGGCGCTGTTGCCCGCGCGGATTCCCTGGGCCGCGGCCAGGAGCAGGCGCAGCCCGGTGAAGCTGCCGGGGCCGCGCACGCAGGCGATGCGGGCGATCGCCTCGGTGCCGATGCCAAACCCGTCGAGCGTCTGTTTGAGCCCGGGGACGAGAAAGCGCAGGGACTGGCCCGGCACTGTCCATTCCCGCGAGGCGAGCACGGCCGTACCGCTGGGCCCGGGTTCACCCAGGGCCAATTGAAGGCGTTCCTCGGACCCGGCCAGAGCCAGGGTCAGGCCGGCTGGCTTATGAGAGCAGGCGGCGGACATCGTTGAATATGGCCAGGCTCATGAGCATCCGGAGAAGCAGGATGTCCACGCGGGTTGCCGCTGCCTTCCAGCGGTCGCTTATGGGGCGGCGCATTATCATCTCAA
>CAMYLL010000431.1 GCA_947259235.1 uncultured Pseudodesulfovibrio sp.
CTTCAGGTCCTCGAGGCCCGTGATCTCGCGCTTGACCCAGCCGCCCATCTGCAGGCCCGAGTTGCCGGCCAGGAAGGGCTTGACCCCGGCCGCCGCGTAGAGCTCGTCCCACAGCGCCTGGCCGCCGCCGTGGTAGATCCAGGCGTGGTGCCCGTCGGGGGTCAGGCCGAAGGGCACCGCCGTGAAGAAGGGCGCGGCCCTGAACTTGCCGGACCAGAAGAACGAGGCGGTGTGGCCCAGGTCGGCCGTGCCCTGGGCGACCGCGTCGAACACCTCGAAGGCCGGCACGATCTCGCCGGCGCCGTAGAGCTTGACGCTGAGGCGCCCGCCGCTCATCAGGGTGATCCGCTCGGCGATGCGCCGCGCCGTGGTGCCCGGCCCGGGCGCGTCCTTGGGCCACGAGGTGACCAGGGTCCAGCGGGTCCGCCCCTGCGCCAGGGCCGGCGCCGCGCCCGCGAACGCCCCGGCCGCTCCGGCGCCGAGCAGCGCCCGGCGGCCGAGCCTGGGTCCCTTGGCCTCGGCATACAATGAACGCGTCATCCTGGCCTCCTTCCTCTCGGGAGCCGGCCGAAGGCCACGTGCTGTCGGGCGGACGGCGGGGCTCCCTGCGCTGGCATGACCCAGATCAGGTTCCATGGGTGTACTCTCAGCCCCCGCCATCCGCGGAGGCACCCCAGGGCCGTTACGGGCAAACCATGACATTCCAGCCGGGGGCCTGTCAAAGTCCAGCTTGACACCTGTACGACCGTTGTCGCCGGTCCGGTTTGCCGGTAAACAAGCGCCATGAAGAAGCGAAGCGCACTGGAGAGCACCGAGGATAAAACGGGGACACAGTACGAATTTCGCGGCACCCGCCGCTGGCCTGAGTCGGCGGCGCGACCTGCGGGGCTCAAACGAGCGGCGGCAGTGCGCAGAAATCCGTACTGGAGTGGACCCCGATTTAGCCTCTAATTCCCTTGCGTCGCGTCGGGTCGTGCCGAGCAACGATCTCTCAAGAGGACCACCTGCAGGGCAAAGGCTACACCCCCCACTCCAAGGGTTGAATGTGTAAGAGCGTTTGGGCGTGAAGCCCTGATTACGCGGTCGCCATGGTCAATTCAGCGGGGCCTGTACGATCCCCGTACCGACATCCTCGGCTTCCGAACCAGCGGCCAAGCGCGCCAAGGCTCCGCTGGCAAGGAGTCGCGCCATGAAGGCCTCACTATCCACCCGACCGGTTTCCTCCCGCAATTTCTGCGCCCACAGGGCGGCAACGCCCGCCACGTGGGGGGTAGCCATGCTGGTGCCGCTCAAGGATCTGAGCCCCCCTCCGGGAAAGGCGGAGATCACGCCAACGCCCGGCCCCGATAGGTTCACCTGGTTGTTGGAGAAGGAGGCCACCGAAAGGTCATTCGCCCCATCCTGTAGGGCACCAACGGAAACGATGCCGGTGCCGGCCGCCGGGGGGGCGACCGCGATTTCGTATCTGGGACGCTTGCTTTCGTTGCCCGAGGCCGCGACGATCACCGTACCCTGGATGAAGCTGCTTTGCGCCTGTACGAAATCAGCCAGCTCCGAGAAGAGATTGATGTTGGCGCGATAGGCTTCCAGGGCCATCGAGGTCGCCGGATTGATGTCAACATCTCGGTCGTTCACGAGAAAGTCGACAAATCCCGGGAAATCGATGCCCAGAGACATCGAAACCACGTGCGCGCCCTCATTGACCGCCCACTGTATGGCCCTGGCAATCGTGGCAGACGATCCGCCGCCTGCGCCGAGCACCTTGCCAATCAGGGCGCGGTGGACGTTGCGGGCGACGCCGATGCGCAGATTGTCCACGTCCTGCCCAAAGATCGTGCCGGCGCAATGGGTGCCGTGACCGTTCAGGTCGTCGTCGCCCTCGGTCGTGAAGTTCCGCCGTACCAGCTCCACGCCTTGAAACGCGGGGTGATTGGGATCGATGCCGGTGTCGAGCACGGCCACGGTGATCCCGTCGGGCGCGCGAACGGCTTTGATGCCCCAGGTTTGATTGTCCGCGGCGGCGGCATCTTCGGAGTCCACGGGCTCGATGAGTTTCATCGGCATGGGCTCGGCTATGGCCCGGGTGCGCGGGTCGCGTCGGAGGTCGTCGCGTTCTGCCTTGGACAGGTCGGCTTCTTCGATCTCGAGCGTCTGCGGCCCCATGCCGGACGCGCGACCACCAACCCTGGTCCCGAGGCTGCCAGCTTCCGGTATAATTGGGCTCTGGCGACGCAATACGATGTATTTTTGTTCGGACATTACCAGTCTCCTTCCGCAATGAGGGGTTGCCCCTAAGCAAGAAACCCGTCGCCGACCAAGATTGCCAAGCTCCTGGTCGAGAGGAGCCTAAAGGTGGAGGTTACCGCTCGCCAAGTCGACAAGGTGTGAGTTTTCTCACTCGATTCGGCCCAGCTTTCC
>CAMYLL010000432.1 GCA_947259235.1 uncultured Pseudodesulfovibrio sp.
GTGCTTCGGAGTGGAGACGAGTCGTCAGGTGAACCCTGGAAGCAAGGAAGGGGAGGGTTTGTCGTAGAAATAGGCATGGACGGCCTGAAGAATGAAATTGTAGGCAGAGCGGCCTTGAAGCGCGCAGGTGCCTATGACGGTCCATAGTCGTTCGTTGGCCTCACGGCCTTTCGGGCTTCTCGTGCCTTGGGTGACGTGGCGGTCGATGACGATGAAACGAATGGCTTGTTCAGCCACGTTATTGGTCGGGTCCATCCCCGGCGTGGTAATGAAACGGAAGTAGGCTTCGCCATGGCGACGAAAACGGTTGGCCATGTTTTGCGCTTCGTTTTTCTGTTCCTTTCCGTCCTCGCCGAGGCTGCTTGGGGCATCGTCGATGGCGATGCGTAGGATACGCTTTTTGGCCTTTTCCAGTGCCGCGCGAAGGTCGGCGGGGGACATCTGCTCCTGTTGATGAATGACCTTGAACATACGCTTGACGGCGGCCAGCAGTTTGTTGCCATATGCTCGGGTTTGTTCGTCGGGCAGCTTGACCAGGAATTTCACGTCGCGGATCAGATGGGCGATGCAGAATTGGACCGCGACATTGAAATCCTTCATGTACTTACGATAAGCCGAGAAGTAGTCGCAGCCAATGGTGCCCTCGAACTCACGTCCCAACATCTCGATGAGGACCTTGGAACCGCGGGATTTGTCGATGCGAAAGAGCACATACAAATCCGCCTTGAACACCCATGTCCAGAACCGATCGCCGTTCTCCTTATGCCCCGTCTCGTCCACATTCAGCCGCGTCTCCAAGGGCAGGCGCTCGAGCAGTTCCTCATAAGACGGGGCCAGCGCATGGCTGACCTTCTGGATCAGCTTGGCCAGGTAACCGCGACAGACACGCACACCGATCACATCGCGCAGGAATTTGCGGATGGTGGAGAACGAGGCATGGCAGGCGTTTTTCATATACGCCACCAACGCCGTGAGTCGCGCCTTGAACAGGCCCTGTTTGAGGACCTCGTCCGGGAAGGGCGCGTAATGGGTTTGATCGCAGCGCGGGCAGTAGTAGGCGTAGGCGCGGTGCTCTTCATGGCGCGTGACGACCTCGATCAGCTCGGTTTGTTGGACGATCCGCGGTGGCGTATCCAACAAGGCGATATCGGTGCTGTCGCAATCGGGGCACGAGGGGCAATGATAGTCCCGGAACTCATCGATCTCCTCTTCGCGGTAAGGATGACGCTCATGCTTGGGGTGACCGGGCTGGCCTCCCCGCCGGTTCTTTTTGTTCTTTTTGACCGGTGGCTTTTTCGCCGCCTTGGTGATGTCCGAGGAGGGCGGTTTGCTGGAATTGGACGAATCCTTCGAGAGTTGGGCGATTTTTTCCTCTTGCGCCGTGACCTTCTGCTGCAACGCCAGCACTTGCTTGTGCAGGGCGCACAGCTCGCCGACAACCGCCTCGGGGCCGGTAAAATAGATGGCCCGGGCGTGCTCAGGTGTCATGGCGCAAGCGGCGCTGGAAATCCCCGACCAGGGGATAGAGGTAGATGTCTTTTGCCGATACCTGCAGCCGATGGTGGCGGTCGTTGCGGCCACGCCCGGTACTCCGACCAACCCAGCGCCAGTTGGCGGCCCGGTAGCAAGTGCCCCGGTAGCGGCTGCGGTCTACAAAGGTCTCCAGGCAATACAGGGGATGGCCGTACTTGTCCCTCCAATCGGTGCCAATCCGGCGGGCGATGCGGGCCAAAAGGTGAGACGCCAAGTGTGGGACCTGGACCCAGGGCAGGACGAGAAAGCGGGAGTTGTTCGTCACCTGGCGCAGGTTGCGCTCGCGCACCGGTGCGGGCCAACCGATATAGGCGTCCCGCGAGGCGCTCTTCCAGGCGGCGGCACCGAACAGCACACAGGCCAATGCCCGGCCGTCCCGGCTGTGGACGAGGTACTTCATGCTCTCGCCCACGGTGTTTCGGTAACCCAGATAGTGATGGTTCGAGAGCAGGTAGCGAAACAGCTTGTCTTGCCTGGAACCGGGTTCCGGGCAGCCCACATGCAACGGTCGCAGTGCCTTCAGCCTATCCTCGATGGGGTCGCTTCGATGAGATACCCATTGCGGCGAGCGATTGCGGCAGCCGTTGGTGGATTTTCGCTGCCGGGGGGGTAGAACAATGTGCCCGAGCTTCTCCAAACGCAATAGCAGGTTGCGGCAGGCCATGTCCCTGAGCTGGCCGTTGGGATTGCGCCACTCCCATCTCTCGCACAGCTCGACCGATAACCGCGTGCGTCCCCAGCCGGGATACTCCGCGAGCAGCTTTCGGATCACCCCGATGTCCGGGTGGAACTGTCGACCCTGTATGACCATGATGGGCTTCATGGCCTGTACAATGCCGCAAATGTGTTTTCGAAACCAGCCCCATGATGGCTAAACTGCCG
>CAMYLL010000433.1 GCA_947259235.1 uncultured Pseudodesulfovibrio sp.
GAGGCGATCGAAGGCCCGGTCCACGATTGCAAGACCTGCGGCATGTGCGCCAGCAAACCACAGGCGTAAGGGGGCGACATGGACTACTTCGTACTCGTCATAGCGGCCATATTCGTCAACAACATCGTCCTGGCACAATACCTGGGCAACTGCCCCTTCATCGGCACGTCCAAGGAATCCGGCGTGGCCATCGGCATGGGGCTGGCCGTTGTCTTCGTCGCCACCATGGCGGCGGCCATCACCTGGTGCGTCCAGCGGTTCCTGCTCGCGCCCAACGACCTCGCCTATCTCCAGACCATCGCCTTCATCCTGGTCATTGCCGCCCTGGTCCAGTTCGTCGAGATGTTTCTGAAAAAGGTCGTCCCGCCGCTCTACAAATCCCTGGGCATCTTCCTGCCGCTGATCACCACCAACTGCGCCGTGCTCGGCATCGCCATCATCTGTCAGCGCGAGGAATACTCGCTTGTCGAAACCATCATCTTTTCCATCGCCTCAGGCGTCGGCTTCATGCTGGCCCTGGTCGTGCTGGCGAGCATCCGCGAGCGGCTCGACCTTGCGCGCATCCCTGTCAGCCTGCGCGGTACGCCTCTTGCCCTTATCATGGCCGGACTCATGTCCCTCGCCTTCTTCGCCTTCAAGGGCATGGCATCCTAGGAGTTTTTGCGTATGATCACGACATCTGTCCTCGTTCTCTTCGGCATCGGCTTTACGGCGGCGGTCATCCTGGCCGTGGCCTCCAAGGTTCTTTATGTTTATGAAGATCCGCGCATCGCCCAGGTCGAAAGCGTCCTGGCAGGGGCCAACTGCGGCGGCTGCGGCTATCCCGGCTGCGCCGGAGCGGCCCAAGGCGTGGTGGAAGGCCGGGCCGGAGCCACCGTCTGCGTCATCGGCGGCGACGAGGTGGCCACCAACGTTGCGGCCATCATGGGACTCGAATTTTCGTCCATGGAAAAGCAGATCGCCTTTGTGGACTGCACCGGCGGCATCCGCGCCGAAGAGATATACGAATACGCCGGAGTCAGGGACTGCCGCGCACAGAACATGCTCTACAACGGCTCCAAGATGTGTCCCGAGGGATGTCTCGGATTCGGCACGTGCGTCACGGCCTGCCAGTTCGGAGCCATCGAGATGGGCCCCGACGGCTACCCGGTGGTCGACCCGGCCCTGTGCACCGCTTGCGGCGGCTGCGCCCAGGTCTGCCCTCGCGGCGTCATCACGATATGGGGCATGTCCGCACGCATAACCCACCTCAATGAAATCACCGACTGCCTGGCCCCCTGCCGCCAGCGCTGCCCCGGCCAGATCAACATCCCACGCTATATCGAGCAGGTCTCCCGCGGAGACTATGCCGGAGCCCTTGAGACCATCCGCGAGCGCATTCCCATGCCCCTGTCCATCGGCCGCGTCTGCCCGCATCCGTGCGAAAGCGCATGCCGCCGCTCCCACGTGGACGAAGCCGTGGGCATCAACATGATCAAGCGATTCGCCGCCGATTGGGAGATGAACTCCGGGAACCGGCTGCCCATCCCCTGCGCATCCGACACGGGCCGGAAGATCGCCGTCATCGGCGGCGGCCCGGCCGGCCTGTCCTGCGCCTTCTATCTGCGCCGCATGGGACACAGCCCGACCATCTTCGAATCCATGCCCAAACTGGGCGGACAGCTCAGATACGGCATCCCCGAATACAGGCTCCCCAAGGACGTTCTGGACTGGGAAATCGACGGCATCATCGGCCTGGGCATCGACGTGGAGCATGGCAAGGTCTTTGGCACGGATTTCGACCTGGACAGTCTCAAGGCGGATGGCTTCGAGGCTGTCTTCCTGGGCATCGGCGCATGGATGAACCTGACCCTGCGCATTGATGGAGAGAACTCCGAAGGCGTTGAGACTGGAACGGAATTCCTGACCAAGGTCGGCCTGAACATGGATTCAGGCATAGGACGCAAGGTTGTGGTCATTGGCGGAGGCAATACTGCCATCGACACGGCACGCACCAGCGTGCGTCTTGGCGCGGACGTGACCCTCATGTACCGCCGCACCCGTGACGAGATGCCCGCCAATATGGAGGAAATCGTGGGAGCGGAGGAAGAAGGCGTCAAGCAGCTTTTCCTGGCGGCTCCCACACGCATCATTGCCAACGATGCGGGCCATGTGACCCATGTCGAATACATCAAGATGGAGCTGGGCGAGCCCGATGCGTCCGGCCGCCGCCGTCCCATGCCCATAGAAGGCTCGGAAACGCTCATCGAGGCTGACACCGTCTATACGGCCATAGGTCAGAAGCCCGAACTGTCCTGCCTCTACGACGAAAGCGGCGTCTGTCGCCTGGGCGAGACCAAGTGGCGCACACTTGACGCCCATCCCGTCACCCTGCAAACAGCCATGCCCCATGTCTTTACCGGCGGCGACATG
>CAMYLL010000434.1 GCA_947259235.1 uncultured Pseudodesulfovibrio sp.
TTCCCACCCGGGAACAGTTCTGGGCGGAGCTTGAGCAGCTGGATGCCGCAGGCGCGTCCGTCATCGAGATCGGCATGCCCTTTTCCGACCCCGTGGCCGACGGCCCGGTGGTGGAAAAAGCGTCCCTCAAGTCCCTTGAGGACGGCATCAACCTGACCTGGATATTCGACGGCCTCAAGGCGCGCAAGGGCACGTTCAAGGCGGCGCTGCTGCTCATGGGCTACCTCAACCCGGTCTATCAGTACGGGCTGGACGCCTTTGCCGCGGACTGCGCGGCCGCCGGGGTTTCCGGCCTGATCATCGCGGACCTGCCCTTTGAGGAATCCGCCTTCGTCAAGGAAGCCCTCAAGCCCCACGGCGTGGCCCTGGTCCCCCTGGTGGGCCTGAACACCAGCCGCGAGCGCATGAAGCTCTATGCCGAGAACGCCAGCGGATTCTGCTACTTCGTCTCGGTGCTGGGCACCACGGGCCAGCGCGAATCCCTGCCCGAACGGATCAGGGAAAAGCTGCGCGAGGCCAAGGAGATATTCGACATCCCCATCGCCCTTGGCTTCGGCATCAAGCACCCGGACCAGCTCGCGGGATTCGCCGGGCTCCTCGACGCCGCGGTCTTCGGCTCCGCCCTGATCACCCATATCGCCAACGGCGGCACGAGCACCGAGTTCATGGAGCCGTGGCAATAAGGCATGAACCTCACACAGCGGGAGGGGACTGCCATTGCAACGGCGTTCCCCTCCCGTCTTGCCAATCCACGCTTTATTGATATACCCACTTGCTCACCATGAAGCACACTCCGACCGAAGCATATACTCCCCGTCTGGACCTCATCGCCCTGGCCGTCATCGCGATCTCCTTTGCCGTCCGCTACTGGTTCGTGGCCACCGGCCAGCTCAACCTCGTCCAGGACGAGGCCCAGTACTGGGACTGGATCCGCCGCCCCCAGCTCTCGTATTACTCCAAGGGACCGCTCATAGCCGGGATCATCGCGACATGGTGCAAGGTTTTCGGCAGCACGGAGCTTGGCGTGCGCTTCGGCTCGGTCATCGGCATGACCGCCATCCAGACCGCGCTCTACTTGGGCGTCTCCCGCGTCTGGCGTCAATACAGGCTGGCGGTCTATGTCCTGTTCGTGGCCGCGACCATGCCGCTGCTCAACGGCCTGGGCATCCTGATGACCACGGACAACCCGCTCATACTCTGCTGGACGATAGCCTTCTTCGCCCTGTCCGCCGCCACGCGCAACGAGCCGGACCGCACTCCGTCCAACCTGCCTTTCTACATTCTCGGCGCATGCATGGCCGTCGGCATTCTGGCCAAATACATGATGCTCGGTTTCCTGGGCCTGGCCTTCATCCAAGCCGCCATCCTCCAACTGCGCGGCCAGCTGCCCCCGCGTTTCTGGAGCCGCTTCCTGCTGGCATCCGTGGTCGGCTCGGCCCTGGGCATACTCCCCATCCTCGCCTGGAACATGCAAAACGACTGGGTGGGGTTCAAACACGTGGCCAAACTCTCCACCGGCCAGCCAAAGACCTTTACGCTGCGGGTGGGGCCGTTCTTCGAGATGCTCGGGGCCCAGATAGGCCTGATGGCGCCGTGGTGGTTCGTGTTCGTCATGATCGGCGGCTGGCGGGCGGTGCGCAAGGGATTTTTCGGGCCCATCGGCTCCTTTGATCACGCCTATCGCCGCGATCTCCAGGCCGCCATATTCTTCTGGCCGCTGTGGACGACCATCACCCTATGGTCCCTCAAATCCAAGACCGAGGCCAACTGGACCGCCGCCGCCTTCATGAGCGCGGCCATCCTCGGCGGCATGGCCCTCATGCGCTGGTGGAACCTCCCCGAGCGCACGCGCCGCGCCCGGATGATCCTGACCGGGGCCGCCGTGGCCGTCACCCTGTTCATCTTCGTCTCGCCCCTGGCCCCGTTCCCGGCCAAGTACAACATCACCACCCGGCTCAAGGGCTGGGACAACCTGGGCATGGAAATGCAGCGGCTGGCCCAAACCGAGTTCGCCGATCCCTCCACGGTGTTCCTCTTCAGCGACAAATACGACATCACCGCGGAGCTGGCCTTCTACACCCCCGGCCAGCCCATCACCTTCTGCCTCTGGACCGGAGACCGGCGCATGAACCAGTACGACATCTGGCCCGGACCGGGCCGGAAACGCACCGGCTGGGACGCCATCATGGTTCGCAAACGCTACCACGACGGAATCCAGGTCGAGGTGCTCGACCTCTTCGAGTCGATCAGCCCGCCCATTCACTTCAAGACCTCCTTCCACGGCGAACCGGCGCGGGAATACACCCTGCACCTGTGCAAGGGATTCAAGGGCGATTGGCCCCTCAATCCGTCAGGCCGGTACTAGCGGCAGTGGTCTATTTTTTGTAGACTTTTGCCGTCAGCCGAGCCA
>CAMYLL010000435.1 GCA_947259235.1 uncultured Pseudodesulfovibrio sp.
AGGGCAACGACGATGGATTGGGCCACATCGTCGAGCTCGTCGGCCTCGGGGACCACGGCCATGAGCAGGCCGTTGTCCTGATCCGAGCCAATGACCTGTTCGTCACGCCCGCCGGAGCCGAATTCGAGGAAGGTGCATCGGCGCAGCCAGGGGTGATCCTCGGCATGGGCCTCGACCACGGCCTGGATGACCGAACGATTATAGGCCGTCAACCGCCTGCAGGTTTCCTCGGCGGTCAGCCCGTTATCGAGCCAGTCCTGCACGAGGTCGCGCCGGGTGCTGCGCAACCCGGCCAGCTTTCCCTCTCGAGCCATCCGAAGCAGCTCGCCGTCAAGCCCCGCCGGTGCGCTAAGGTGCATCCCGGAATGCGAATCCAAAGACCGCCGATGGTCTGACCCGTTGCTCAATTGTGGCTCCATGGCCGCCCGGGCGACCGTTTACCGAAGAAATGCCCCCGTTAACCGTCGGCTTCCAAGGGCCGATTCCCGCGACCGGACAAGTTTGACCGTTTACCTGAAATGCAATGCGCCATGGCTCGTTACTACTTTAAAAGAGGTTCAACGGCAAACATGCCAACCAAAAAAAGGGGGAAACCATGGACCGAATCGAGAGAATCAGGAAAAGACAACTCAACTTCGCACTGGGCGTGGGCATTCCGTATTTTGCCTTTGTCATCGGCATTTTCCTGCTCGTCTACCTGGCGAAGGACGCCGTCACCCAGGTCAGCATCATGAACTTTCCTCTGCACTACTGGCTGGTGGCGGTAGCGATCTACCCCATCACCTGGATCCTGTTCATCAGGTACGTGCGCAAGGCCAATGCAATTGAAGACGAAATCGAAGCCATCGTGCAGGGAGAAGAATAATGGAAGCCGGATACCAAATACCCGTCACAGCCCTGGTTCTCATAGGGCTCATGCTGGCCTTCACGGTGGTGACCACCGTGATGTTCCGTAAACAAAAAACCTCCGCCGACTATTACCTGGCCGGGCGCAAGGTCAACTCCTTCATCAACGCGTCGGCCATCTCGTCCGACTATCTCTCCGCCGCCTCCTTTCTGGGCGTGGCCGGCGTCGCCTTTCTCTTCGGCTTCGACGGCATCATCTACGCCCTGGGATTCTTTGTCGGCTACATCGCCCTGCTCCTCTTCCTGGCCAGCCCGCTGCGCAAGTTCGGCCGCTATACAGTGCCCGACTTCGTCTCCGAGCGGTTCCATTCCAAGAAGGCACGCATCCTGGGCGTCATCGGCGTGCTCTTTGTCTCGCTCTTCTACATGGCTCCGCAGCTGCTGGGCGCGGGCAAGGTCATGGGGCTGCTGCTGGGCATGGAATACTCCACGGCCGTCATCGTCATCTCGCTGATCATCACCGTCTACGTCACGGTGGGCGGCATGAAGGGCACGACCGTCAACCAGCTGGTCCAGTTCTGGATCCTGTTCGGCGCCATGTTCCTGCTCGCCTTCATCCCCTTTGTCATCAAAGGCTATACTTATACCGACGTGGTCCACTTCATCTCGAACTTCAAGGGAACCATCCCCGAGACCAACAAGGTCTTCGACGGCGCGGCATACACCAGCCCCTCCTTCTGGCTGACCAGCCTCAAGGACACGCTGTCCCTGCTGCTGGCCCTGATGTTCGGCACGGCCGGTCTGCCCCACATCCTGGTGCGCTTCTACACCGCGCCTGACGGCAAGGCCGCGCGCCGCACGGTTATCTACGTGCTGCTGCTCATCGGTATGTTCTACATCCTCAGCCCTTACGTCGGCCATGTCATCCGCTACACCTATCTCCAGGGTGCCGCCCTGGGAGTCCGCCCTCATCTGATGAGCTGGCTGACGGAAAACGGCAAGAACCTGGCCGTGCCCGTTGCCGGATCATACTTCGGCGGCCAGTTGCTGCTGGGCATCGTCGTGGCCGGAGCCTTCGCGGCCATCCTCTCCACCGTAGCCGGTTTGATCATCGCCTGCGCCGGAGCCATAGGCCACGACCTGGTGGTCAACGTCTTCAACCCGAACATGCCTGAGATCACCCGCGTCAAGGTCGCCCGCATCGCCTCCATCTTCGTCGGCCTGCTGGGCATCCCGCTCGGGCTGTGGGCCGAGAACATGCAGATCGCCATCCTCGTCGGACTGGCCTTTGCCATCGCCGCCTCCACCTTCTTCCCCGTGCTGGTCATGGGCGTGTGGTGGCCCAGGATGACCAAGAACGGCGCCTGCGCCGGGCTCATCGTCGGCATCGTCGGCTCATTCGCCATGATCCTCGGCAAGAGCATGCTCCCGACCATCCTGCAGTTCAACAACCCGGGCGGTTTCGTGATGATCCTCAGCTTCATCGCCATCTACACGGCCTCCAAGATGGAATACGCGGCCAAGGGCGAAGCGGCCCTGCCCCAC
>CAMYLL010000436.1 GCA_947259235.1 uncultured Pseudodesulfovibrio sp.
CACCGCGTCAGGTCCCATGCGGATGACGAAGGTGTTGTGCCCTCCCCGGATGCGGGACATGTAGTCCTGTTTCACCAGCAGGTTGTATCCGGACCGCGTTGCGGCGCGTGCCATGAGTTGTCCCACTGTGGCCAGGCCCTGACCGGCCTCGCCGCCGATGACGATATTGATGCTCGTATCCGACATGCTGACTCCTTTGCCGAGGTGAGGAAAGATAAACGGCCGGAAGGGTGCACCGTCCGGCCGTCTGGCTGATGTCGATTAGGCGTTGGTCGGCGGCGTGAAGACCACGATGTCGCCCACGGTGTCTTCCTCCTCCACCTGCTCGGAGATGAACCACTGCAGGAAGATGCCCACGGCATGGTTTTTCTCGGCTATGGCCAGATCGGCCAGGTCGTTGATGCGTGCGGTGACGCCCTGCTCGTGCTCAAGGGCGTTCTCGAAGGCGGCCAGCGGCGTTTTCCATTCGTAGGGCGGCGCGTCGATGGTGCCGAGCTTGGCATGGCCCCCGGCTTCGTTGATATAGTTGAAGAAGCGCATGGCGTGGAACATCTCTTCCTGATACTGGGCGTACATCCAGGTGGAAAACCCGGAAAGACCGGCGCCGGAAAAGTGTGCGGCCATGGAAAGATAGATGTGCGCCGAGTAGATCTCCCAGTTCATCTGGGCGTTGAGCGCGTCCTGCATTTTTTCGCTGAGCATGATGACTCCTGTTGTTACGTGTGGCTGAGTATCCTGTTCTGGGTCCCGCGCCGGGGGCGCAGGCCGGACATTACGTGTCGACGTCAAACGTCAGCCAACAATACACCACTTTTCCCGCTTGTTTGCAAGGAAATGCGAACCATTCCGATTCCGGTTCGGGTTTCGCTGATCACTGAGGATCAGGGTGATTGTCTGGTCTTTTGTAAAAATGTCGGGCGGTCGACGCGCTCTAGATGAGACGATTCTGGGCGAACATGTTTTTGAGCCGATGGGCAAGATTGGTGTTTCGTTTGCCTGCGGTGGCATTGTTCAGGCCGATCTGGAAGGCGCGTTCGCTGCCGATGAGCACGGCAAGCTCTCTGGCTCTTGTCAGGCCCGTATAGAGCAGGTTGCGCTGCAGGAGCATGTAGTGCTGGGTGACGATGGGCATGACCACGGCCATGTACTCGCTGCCCTGCGACTTGTGGACGCTCACGGCATAGGCAAGGCCAAGCTCATCAAGCTCGCTCGCCTCGAAGTGGACGTTGTTGCCGTCGAACTCGATGAGCAGCTCTTGGGCGTCGGTGTCCACGTCCACTATCCAGCCGAGGTCGCCGTTGAAGACTTCCTTGTCGTAATTGTTCTTGAGCTGGATGACGCGGTCGCCCGTGCGGTAGGTCGAGAACTTGCGCTTGATCTCCCGGACATGCGGGCCGGGCGGATTGAGCCGCGCCTGGAGGGCGACGTTGAGAGCCTGTGTGCCCACGTCGCCCTTGTGCATGGGCGTGAGCACCTGGATGTCGCGCATGGGGTCGAGACCGTAGCGCTCGGGAATTCGCTCGCAGACGCTGTCCAGTATGAGCCGCTGCACCTTGGCCGAGTCGTCCTGGGGAATCCAGTAGAAGTCCGCCTCCGGGGCCTGGCAGGGATGCTGGCGGGGGAACTGCCCGTGGTTGATGCGGTGGGCATTGACCACGATGAAGCTCTCCTGCGCCTGACGAAAAATATGGGTAAGCACGGCGCAAGGGACTCGATCCGAGTTGATGAGGTCGCCCAGGATGTTGCCCGGGCCGACGCTGGGCAGCTGGTTGACGTCGCCGACCAGGATCAGGCGGCAGGTGTGCGGGAGCGAGCGAAGTATGGAGACGAAGAGGTGTGCGTCAACCATGCTCGCCTCGTCGATGACCAGCACGTCCGCCTTGAGCTTTTGATCCTCGCAGTAGTGAAAGCCGCCGTCGGGCTGATATTGCAGCAGCCGGTGGATCGTATGGGCGGGATGGCCCGTGGCCTCGGACATGCGCTTGGCCGCACGGCCGGTGGGGGCCGCCTGCTTGATGGTCAGGCCCAGCTCCTTGAGGGTGAGCATGATCGCCTTGGTGATGGTGGTCTTTCCCGTGCCCGGCCCGCCGGTGATGATGAATGCCTTGTTGCTGCACGCCTCGAAGACCGCCTCGCGCTGTTCGTCGGAGAGCTGGAACCCCAGCTTGTCCTCCACCCTCGGCAGGGTCTTGTCTATCTTCTTGCGGCTGACGGGCGTGGGATGGCTCACGAGCTGAAAGAGTCGCTGGGTGATCTCGTTTTCATAGTGAAAGAAATGCATCAGGTAGACCGCGTCCGAGATGCCCTGCTCCGGCAGGTTCTCGATGCGCACCCGCTTTTTCTCCTCAAGGGAAAAGAGCGCCAGTTCCAGCTTGTCGTAGTC
>CAMYLL010000437.1 GCA_947259235.1 uncultured Pseudodesulfovibrio sp.
TCATGGATTCGTCGAGCTGCACGCCGAGCATGGAGGTCAGCTCAAGGACGCCCTTGGCTCCCAGCTCGATGAACACGCCGCTCACCTCCTGGGTTGTGCCGTCGTCAAGGAGTACGGCCTGAACGTCGTTTTCCCCCTTGATTTCCTTGATCTTCACTCCCTCGTGGACGATGACGCCGGTTTCGGTCAGTTGCTTTCGCAGTCCATCGGCAACCTCGATGGTCTCTGCGTAGAGATGGACCTGACTGGCGAAGCTGGTCAGGGCCACGGCTCCTCCCGCCGCTGCGCTGCGCCCCCCGGCCACGGCCACAACCTGGCCCCGATAGAATCCGGCGTCGCAATCCACGCAGTAGCTGACGCCCTTGCCCAGCAGCTCCTTTTCGCCGGGCACGCCCAGCTTGTTGCGGCTGGACCCGGTGGCAAGGATGATTGACTTGGCCTTCACGGTGTCGCCCGATTCGAGCTTGAATGAAAACAGTGAGCCAGCGGGTTCAATGGCCAGGACGTCCTCGTCGCGAAATTCCGCTCCGAAGCTGGCGGCCTGGTCGCGGCCGTTGGCCAGGATCTCCGGTCCGGATATCTTCAGCTGGCAGCAGTAGTTTTCCACGTGTGCCCAATAGAGGCTGCTGTTGTCCATACGGCCGAGCATGAGGGTTCGGGCCTTCTTGCGCGAGGCGTGAATGCCTGCCTGGAGCCCTGCAGGGCCCGAACCGAGAATGACCACGTCGTAGATATCGTGATTGTTCATGAAGCCTCCAATTTTTATTGCGGTTACGTACCGTCAAAAGTACGCATTCTGCGGCAAAAGTACAGGCGGTTTAAAGAAAAGGAATGGCAAGCATTCGGAAAAGACGTGAGTATTCGGGCTCTCTGAAGATGTTCAGACCGATTTTCATTCCCAAGTGGCCGAGGTCCGGTTGCGCTTTGTAGGTGGTAAAGAGGCGGTCCCATACTGAAAGGTTGAAGCCGAAATTCGTGTTTGCCTCGCGCATGTCTGTTGAGTGATGAACCCGGTGCATGTCCGGGGTGACTATGATGCGGCGCAGGGCGGCGTCGAGAGGGATGGGCAGCTGGACGTTGGCATGGTTGAACAGAGCCAGACCGTTGAGAATTATCTCGAAAGCTATGACCGCCAATACCGGCGGACCAAGGAGAAAGACAGCCGCCAGCTTGAGAAGGGTGGACAGAAAAATCTCAAGCGGGTGAAAGCGGACGCCCGTACTGGTGTCGATGTCGAGATCCGCGTGGTGCATTCGGTGGATGCGCCACAGTGGTCTGAATTTATGGAATGCGACGTGTTGACCATAGATGAGCAGGTCGAGGACCAGAAGGCTTGAGACAAGGGAGAGCCAGTCGGGTATGTGGATAGTATTGAGTAATCCCAGGTTGTTGGCTTGACAGTAACCAGCCAGCGCCACGGGCAGCGCGGGCAGGACCAGGCGGACGAGGACGGTGGAAATCAGGGAGGCCGAGAGGTTCGAGAACCAGCGTTGAATCCGGGGTGTTGTCAGCGGACGTCGGGGGTACAGGGTTTCCGCGACGCCCATGACGGCGAGTATGATGAGGAAGGAGCCGATTCTGACAATGGTTTCGTTCATGCGGTTTCAGCTAGGCTGCGGACCGGGGCAGCTGTCCTGCGGTTGGTTGTTGTCGGTCGGCTCAGGGGTCCACGTCCTTTGCGGATTTGCGTTCGCCCTCGGGAGTGCTGCGGGGTGCGGCCATCTTGCCTATAACCGGCGTCCAGGGCTTGCCGTGGATGCGCTGGTAGAGCTTGTCCGCCTCGCGGAATTCCGGGTCCATCTTCAGTGACATGATGACGTTGGTTGAGGCGTCTTCGATCTTGCCCATGAAGTAGTACGCCTTGGCCATGTTGAAATAGATGTTTTCGTCGCTGGGCGTGAGCTCCAGAGCTTGTTTGTAGGCGTGGATCGCGCCCGGGTAGTCGCCCTGCTTGCGCAGGTTGACGCCGAGGGTGTTGAACGGATTCGGGGTATCCGTGTCATATTTGAGTATTTCAATGAACAGGGCCTTGGTCGCTTCAAGTCTGTCGAACTGGGCGTGGACTTCTGCGGCCTTCTTGAGGAAGCGCTTGCAGGCTTCCATGTCGCCCTTGCCCTTGTAGGCATCCGCCAGCCCCTTGTAAGCCTCTGCGAAGAGGTCATTGATCTTGACGGCCTTCTTGAAGGAGACGATGGCTTTGCCGTATTTGCCCTGAAACATGAACTGGCAGCCCATGTCATAGTACTTCTGCGCTTCGTCCTGGTAGGAAATGAGCTCTTCGAAAGCCTCGATGGCGGCGTCGAAATCGCCGCGTTCGACCAGGTCTTTGGCTTCCTGGAGGTCCATTTCCTCGATCTCGGGAGCGGTGTCCAGCTGGTTTGC
>CAMYLL010000438.1 GCA_947259235.1 uncultured Pseudodesulfovibrio sp.
GCATGAAGACGCACTCCTCACTGGCGCGACGCGCCTGGGCCATGTTGTGGGTCACGATCAGGATCGTGTACTTGCCGCGCAGGTCCCAGATCAGCTCCTCCACCGCCTCGGTGCCCTTGGGGTCGAGCGCCGAGCACGGCTCGTCCATCAGCAACAGCCCGGGCTTCACCGGGAGCAGGCGGGAGATACACAGCTTCTGCTGCTCCTCCAGGGACAGCGCGGTGGCCTTGCTCTGTAGGCGGTCCTTGACCTTGTCCCACAGCAGGACCTGTCGAAGCGCGTCTTCGACGATTGCGTCCTGCTCGCTGCGCGGGGTCCGCCTGCCGGCTGCGTGCAGCTTGTAGCCGAACAAGACGTTGTCCCGGATGGAGATCGGCAGCGGGTTGGGACGCTGAAATACCATGCCCACCTGCTTGCGCACCTGCACCAGCTCCACGGCCGGGTCGTAGATGTTGTGGCCGAAGACGGCGATCTTGCCGTCGATCCGGACATAGCCGAGGCGTTCGTTGATGCGATTGACGCTGCGCAGGAAGGTGGACTTGCCACAGCCCGAGGGGCCGATGAGCGAGGTGATGATGCCCTGCTTGATGTCCAGATCGACATCGAAGAGGGCCTGGAAGGTTCCGTACCACAGATTCAGCTGCTCGGTGTGGATGGCATGTTCCGTCGCCGAGTCTATCGCCGCCTCGTTCGTGCTCATCTCGTCATCGTTCCCGATTCGGTTTTCGTTTGCCCTGGAACTCCGGTGCTCAGGCTCGCGGGTGCCGGGAAGGCCGCTACCCGAAGCGCCCTTCCACGTACTCCCGGGTGCGCAAGTCCTTGACCTCGCCCGTGAACAAGTCCTCGGTGATGCCGATCTCCACGCATCGGCCGTCCAGGAACAACGCCGTGCGGTGGGCCAGGCGTCTCGCTTGCTGAACCAGGTTCGTGACCAGGATGATGGTCATCTCCTGCCTCAGCTCCTTGAGGACTTCCTCGATTCGCATGGTCGTGACGGGATCGACCGCAATGGAGAATTCGTCCAGCATGAGCAGCTCGGGTTCCTGGGACAGTGCGCGGGCTATCGTCAAGCGCTGCTGCTGGCCGCCGGAGAGCAGGCTGCCGAGCGAATCCAGCCGGTCCTTGACCTCGTCCCAGAGGGCTGCCCGGGTCAGGCAGCGCTCGACAATGACGTCGAGCTCGGCCCGGTTCCTGGTTCCCGCCAAGGTCGGTGCCAGGGCCACGTTGTCGTAGATCGTCATGGGCAGGCCTACTGGCAAGGGAAAGACGACCCCGATGCGGGAGCGCAGCGCATAGACGTTCTTCAGCTCGCGAACGTCGCGACCATTGAACAGGATCTCGCCCTCGACGTGCATGCTGGAGTTGAACATGTCCATGCGGTTGAGAGATTTGAGGAACGAGGTCTTCCCGGCGTTCGCGGGGCCAATGATCCCGAAGATCTCGTGTTCGCGGATCTCCAGGCTCACGTTCGAGAGCGCCGGCTCATTGCCGTAGCGGACCGAAAGGTCCTTGACGGAGAGCTTGACGGCGGGCGAGCTGGGCGTCGCCGCGGGTGCCTCGGTCGCCGGGTCGGCCGCGCTCACCACTTCTTCTTGCCCCGCAGGTAGGTGCGGAAAGCGATGGAGATACTGTTCATCAGCAGCACCATGGCGATCAACACCAACGCCACACCGTAGGGCAGCTCTTCCGGGACGCCGGGCACCTGGGTCGAAACCACGAAGAGGTGCAGGGACATGGCCATGGTCTGGTCCAGGATGCCCTGTGGCAGGAACGGGGTGAAGAAGACCGCGCCGGTGAACATGATGGGCGCGGTCTCGCCCGAGGTGCGTGAAACCTCGAGGATCACACCGGTCAAGATGCCGGAGATGGCGTTGGGCAGAACCACGCGGCGAATCGTCTGCCAGCGGGTCGCGCCCATGTTCCAGCAGGCCTCGCGAAACGCATAGGGCACCGCCTGGAGCGATTCGCGGGTCGCGACGATGACGACTGGCAGGGTCATGATGGCCAGGGTAAGGCTGGCAGCCAGGATGCTGGTTCCGAAGCCGAAGAAGAGCACGAAGGCACCGACCCCGAAGAGCGCGTGGACGATCGACGGAACACCCGCCAGGTTGATGATCGCAAGGTTGATGATCCGTGTGAACCAGTTGTCTCCGGCGTACTCGCTCAGGTAGATGGCGGCGGCTATGCCTAGCGGCACGGAGATGAGCAGCGCGACGCCGACCAGCCATAAGGTGCCGAGAAGGGCAGGGAAGAGCCCGCCCGCTGTCATTCCGTCGGTCGGGTTGGTGAACAGGAAGTCGATCGAGATGACGGGGCCGCCCTTGATGACCAGCGTCGCCAGGATCATCAAGACCGGCACGATCAGCAGCAA
>CAMYLL010000439.1 GCA_947259235.1 uncultured Pseudodesulfovibrio sp.
ACAGGACAATGAGCCGGCCGGCGTTCAGGAATCAAACCCGGCCAGCCAGCCCGTCAAGCAGCCAGTTACGCAACCGGCCGAAGCAAAGGCCCAGGAGAACTCCTGATGCAGATCACAGAGCTCTTCATAAAACGCCCCGTCATGACCGCCCTGGTCATGCTGGGTCTGCTCTTCTTCGGCATAGTCTCATACCTCAACATGCCGGTCAGCTACCTGCCCGCCGTGGAGTTCCCCACCATCCAGGTCTCGGCCTCCATGTCGGGAGCCAACCCCCAGACCATGGCCTCAAGCGTTGCCTCGCCCCTTGAACGCGAGTTTTCATCCATCGCCGGGCTGCAATCCATGAGCTCCGTCAACTCCCTGGGCTCCACCACCATCACCCTGCAATTCGATCTCGACCGGGACATCGACGGCGCCGCCCTTGACGTCCAGTCGGCCATTTCCCGCGCCGCCAGCGAGCTGCCGGACGAGATCACGGACGACCCCAGCTTCCAGAAGGTCAATCCGGCCGACAGCCCGATCCTCTATATTTCCGTGCGCTCGGACGCCTTGCCCATGTCCACGGTCAACGACTATGCCAAAACCTTTCTGACCCAGACCATCTCCATGATCCCAGGCGTGGCTCAGGTACTCATCTATGGCGAGAAGCAATACGCGGTCCGCATCCGGCTGGACCCACGCGAGCTGGCATCCCGGGGACTCGGCATCGACGAGGTCCGAGACGCCGTCAAGGACGCCAACGTCAACCTGCCACTGGGCACTCTTGAAGGCACAACCCAGTCGCTCATGCTCGAAGACAACGGCCAGCTTGTGTCGGCGGGCCAGTATCACGACGTCATCGTCGCCTACCGCGACAACCAGCCCGTGCGCCTTGGCGACCTCGGCCTGGTAGAGGACGGCGTCAAGGATGAGCGCTACAGCTCATGGCACAACGACAAGCGCAGCCTGACCATCGCCGTCAAACGGCAGCCGGGCACGAACACCATCGAGATCGTTGACTCTATCAAGAAGAAGCTGCCCTGGATCGTATCCCAGATGCCGGGCTCCATAGAACTGACCATCGTTCACGACAAAAGCAAATTCATCGACGAGTCGGTCAGCGACGTGAAGTTCACCCTTGCCCTGGCCGTCGCCCTGGTCATTCTTGTGGTCTTCATTTTCCTGCGAAATCTGGCATCAACGTTCATTGCTTCCGTAGCCATCCCCTTTTCCATCGTCGCCACCTTTGCCGTGATGCACGCAATGGGCTTCACCCTCGACACATTCTCGCTCATGGCCCTCACCCTGTGCGTGGGGTTCGTGGTGGACGACGCCATCGTCATGATTGAGAACATCATCCGCCACCTGGAGATGGGCAAAACCCCGATGCAGGCGGCCAGGGACGGCTCAAAGGAGATCGGATTCACCATCATCTCAATGACCCTTTCCCTGGCCATTGTTTTCGTTCCCATCATGTTCATGGCGGGCATCATCGGCCGCGTGCTCCACGAGTTCGCCATGACGATCACCGCCGCCATCCTCGTCTCCGGCGTGGTCTCCCTGTCGCTCACTCCCATGCTCGGCAGCCGGATGCTGAGGGAGAAGACGAGAATCGCGGAGTCCGACGCCCTCTTCGACCGACTCATGAACTGGTACGGGGCCAGCCTGTCCTTCTGCCTGCGCCACCGCGCCGCCACCATGGTCGCTTCGCTTCTGCTCTTTGTCGCCACCGCCGGAGCCTTCGTGGTCATACCCAAGGGGTTCCTGCCGAGCGACGATCAAGGAGTAATCATGGGGTTCACTCAGGCGCGCCAAGGCATCTCCTACGACTCCCTGCTCGCCCAACAAAGGGAACTGATACCCATCATCGCCTCAAACCCGGGCATCAAGGATCAGATCCAGATCATCGGCTATCCACTCACCAACCAGGGCATGTGCGTCAATCTGCTCAAACCCGCCAATGAAAGACAAAGCCTGGACGACATTCTCCACGAACTGTGGGGCCCGGCCAACTCTCTGCCCGGCCTTGAGGTCTTCCTGGTCAACCCGCCCATGATCCCCATCGGCGGCAAACAGGCCAAGGGCGACTATCTCTTCACCCTGCTCTCGCCCGACTCGTCCACCCTCTATCGCAGCGCCCAGGCATTTGAAACCGAGCTGAAAAAGACCCCCCTCGTCTCCGGCGTCACCAGCGATCTCCAGATCAGCACACCGCAGGTGGAGATAGACATAGACCGGGACATGGCCAGCAGTCTGAACGTGTCTGCCAATGAAATTGAAAGGCGCATTTTGAAAATATTGTTGCTAAGTCTGGCAACCGCTCATAACGATTGAACAATGCGCTGACTATTCGGGCGAAATGACAATGGATGGGGCCGTGA
>CAMYLL010000440.1 GCA_947259235.1 uncultured Pseudodesulfovibrio sp.
CCTTTCTGAAAATTATGCCCAGCCCGCGTCCGCCCGCGATGCCTATGTCAGCCTCGCGCGCCTCGCCCGGGCCGTTGACCGCACAGCCCATGACCGCCACGGTGAAGACCTCCTCCACCCCGCGCAGGGCCTCCTCGACCTTCTCGGCCAGGGAGATGAGGTTGATCTCCGTGCGTCCGCAGGTCGGGCAGGAGATGATCTCCGGCCCCCGCTCGCGCAGGCCGAGGGAGCGCAATATCTCATAGGCCACGCCGATCTCGGCCACGGGGTCGTGGGTCAGGGATACGCGCAGGGTGTCGCCGATGCCCTCCCACAGCAGGATGCCCAGCCCCACGGCGGACTTGACCGCCCCGCGCACCAGGGTCCCGGCCTCGGTGATGCCGATGTGCAGGGGGTAGTCCACCTTGCTCGACATGAGCCGGTAGGCGGCCACGGTATTCAGCACCGACGAGGTCTTGAGCGAAATCTTTATGTCCGTGAACCCGCGCTTTTCGAGCAGGGCCACGTGGCGCAGGCCGGACTCGACCATGGCCTCCGGGGTGGGCCCGTTGAACCGGCGTAGCAGGTCCTTCTCCAGCGATCCGCCGTTGACGCCGATGCGGATGGGCACAGCGCGGTCCATGGCCGCCCGGACCACGGCGTCCACCTTGCTTTCGTCGCCGATGTTGCCGGGATTGATGCGCAGGCCGTCGATGCCCGCTTCAAGAGCCGCCAGGGCCAGCCGGTGGTCGAAGTGGATATCCGCGATGAGCGGGACCGGCGACTGGGCACGGATGGCCCCAAGCACGGCGGCAGCTTTATCATCGGGCACGGCAAGGCGCACTATCTCGCACCCGGCCTCGGCCAGGCGTTTGATCTGGGCAACGGTGCTCGGCACGTCGCGGGTGTCGGTGTTGCACATGGACTGGACGCGGACCGGGTTGCCGCCCCCGATGCCCACGCCGCCGATGTCCACGGCTCTCGTGTGTTTGCGCTCCATAAGGAGACGGACGATACTCAATTTCCCGGCGCAAGCCAAGGGGCGCGGTGTCACGGTTCCGTAACGTAATAATAATTGTTGACGGCGTGATTTTCTCTAGGGTGGATCGTGGCGGCAGTTGATGGGCTCTCGCCACCAATACGTGATAGACCACCAGAATCAAAGGGGAGAAAAACCATGACTTTGTCCATTCGGGCCAAAATCATCTCTGCCGTTGCCGGATCGCTGCTGCTCCTGTGCGCCGCAATCCTGACAGTCAGTCTGACCACCACCTACAACGACTCGCTCAGCTACAGCATGAACTCGGCCACGGGCCAGCTGGAGCATATAGACGGAACCATTTCCATGTACATGCAGGAGGCCCTGAACAACACCGTGATGATGGCCAAGGACCCACGCGTGCTGCGGGTGGACGAGATCCTGACCTCATTCATCGGCAAGACAGGCGACAAGATCGACGTCACCCCATGGCCCGAGGACAATCTGGGCCGGGAAATCCGCGGCTTCTATCAGATGATCCTCGCCTCGCACAGCAGCTACAAGGACTGCTACATCGGCACGGGCAACGGCGCCTTCATCATCGGCGGCAACGACCCGCTGCCCGGCGGATATGACCCGCGCTCGCGTCCCTGGTACAAGGAAGCCGTCGCCGAACCGGACAAGGCCATCGTGTCCAAGGCGTACGTCTCCACCACGGGCGACGCCATGGTCTCCACGGCCAAAGCCGCCCTGGCCAACGGCAAGGTCTACGGCGTGGCGGCCATGGACATCTCCCTGGCCCAGCTGACCAAGCTGATCAACGCCATCAAGCTCGGCAAGACAGGCTATGTCATGCTCGTGCAGGACGACGGCGTGATCATCGCCGACCCCAAGCATCCGGAAAACAACTTCAAGAACGTCAACGAGATGGCTGACAAGAGCTACGCCGCCGCCTTTGCCATGAACTCGGGCAGCGCCATGCTCACCATCGGCGGGATCGACTCCATGGCCGTGGTTCGGACATCCCCGACCCTGAAATGGAAGTTCATCGCCATCAATGAAATGTCGGAGATCACGGCCCCCGTCTGGGCCAACGGGCTGACCGTCACCGGGCTTTCCCTGGGCGCGCTGGTGCTCATCGGCATAGGCATCTGGTTCTACATGAACCGCCTGGTGAGCAATCCGCTGCTCCAGGTCGTGCGTTTCCTCAACCTGGCCGCCCAGGGCGACTACACCACCCGCGCCCAGGTGAACCGCCACGACGAGATAGGGGACATCCTCAACGCCTTGAACACCATGTCCACCAAGCTCTCCGAGGTTGTGGGCGAGGTCATGGAGGGCAGCTCCCACGTGGCCTCGGGCAGCGAGGAGCTCTCCGGC
>CAMYLL010000441.1 GCA_947259235.1 uncultured Pseudodesulfovibrio sp.
AATTCAGGGGCAACCGCCTTGCTGTTGGCGTTGGCAATGGTCCCGCGCTTCACGCCGAACACGTCGTTGGTCGGGCTGATGCGGGTGTTGCCGTATGCTTCGCACAGGTGACGAGCTGCCGAAAAAATTTCAGCTATGCGCCCGTCACCCACGCCCTGTTCTTTCATCTTGTCGGTCACCGCCGCAAAATGTTTGTTGGAAATGTTGGTCCATTTGCGGACCCCAAATCCGGCTTCACGCAGTCGGCCTGCGAAGGCTTTGGCGTTCTGCCGGATTCTGTGTTGTTTCGAGCGCGGGCCGGACAGGGTTGCCCTGATCGCGCCCAGTACCAGACTGATGGATTTCATATGGATCTCCTTCCTGAAGTTCGGGGCAGCGCCCCGGGACAAAGCGAACCCACGGGTCCGCCTATGGCGCGAACGCGCCACACAACAACCGACACGGGACAAATCAATGTCCGTTTCCCACAGAAGGAAAAATCCTGAGAATCCATTCAATAAGGGGTGCCACCACGCAGGCTCGTTCGTCCTGCGCATTAAGCGGTGGCCATGGGGGAATTTCGACAACGGCAGATTTCTAGATACCTGTCGTTTGTCCGGCGGGGGTGCTGTGCTTCAGTCTGGCGTTTGGATGTGAAAGTGTGCCGTTTGGAAATGAACGGCAGCGAAGTGTTAGATGTTACGGCATGTTAGTGCCTACTTAAGCGTTCATCAGTTTAGACTTCGTCAAAACTTATGAACGCGCCTAGGTCCGTTTTACCTTCTTCTGATGACCGATTTATCCAATGGATATGCCCCATCATACGACGCCGCAAAACCTTCGCGCAAGGTCCGGCGGGGCACTTTCGTCACCTCCCGCCGAAATCCCCGCGAGCGTGACGCAAGCAGCCGCCATGGCATCGCTACTATCTTCGTCCGTAGGACTCGAAGACTCGCCAACGGCTAGAGGCAAGGCCAAGCCCTTCGGGTGTATTGCGAGCCGGGAGACTTCGCATACGGTGGCATCCAAAAAGAATCTAAGGAAAACGAACTCGTGATATCATCCGCTGGCGAGAGGCTACTACCGAATTGGAAAAAAGATGACGAACCGACTGCCTCGGCCCACTTCTGACTCCACATGGATGGATCCGTTGTAGTGCTCCACTATGTTCTTGCAGATGGGAAGCCCCAGCCCCGTGCCCGAAGGCTTGTTGTTATCACTTCCGTCTGACTGAAAAAATTTGTCAAAGATGGCTTCCAGGTGCTCCTTCGGGATGCCTTTGCCCGTGTCCGAGACCACTATCCTTATCTTGGAGTCGGTCCTGGCCGCCTCAACGGAGATGATTCCTTCGGTGGTGTGCTTCGTGGCGTTGGAAAGCATGTTGAGCAGGAGTTGCTGAAGTCGATCGGGATCGCAGGACAAGGGAGGGAGGCCCTGCTCGATGAACAAAGTCACGTCCACCTGGGGCTGCAGGGCGAACGTGCTTTCCATTGTTTGGATTGAGCGCATGATCTCGTCGCCCACGTTGAGCAGCGTATCCCGCCACTCCATGTGTCCGGCCTCGATCTTGTTCAGGTCGAGCAGGTCGTTAATCAGCCGAGTCAGCCGGTCGCCCTCCTTGGCGATGATTTCCAAATTGGAGAGGATGACCTCTCCCCTCTTCGCGTGTGCGGGCGTGCTTGCCATGGGCATGAAATACCGGGAGAAGCTCTTCCTGACCAGGACGGAAAAACCGAGAATGGCGGCCAAAGGCGTCCGCAGTTCGTGGGAGGCGGACGACAGGAAGACCGACCGCTGCTTATCCAGTTCCATCAGGCTGCGGTTGGCTTCATTCAACTCGGCGGTACGAAGCGCGACCTTGTTCTCAAGTTCGTCATGGGCCTTTGCCAGCCGGGCTTCCGCCTGCCTTCGCTGCATTATTTCCTGATGCAGCGTCTTGTTGACGTTGACCAGATTATCGGTCTGCTGTTCCACTTCGTACAAGAGGGTATTGTAGGCGGTCACCACCTGCCCCAACTCGTCTTCACTTTGCCAGACCAGGGGCGTCCGGCTACCGGGGGAGGCGTTGCTGCTCAACGATGCCTTGAGCCGGTCCAGCGGCTTGCCGACCGTAATCCGCAACAAAATCCACGTAGTCGCTCCCAGGACGAAGATCAGGGTCAGCGAGAGAATGACGTCCGACTGCCTGCGGCTTTCGAGTTCAGCCTGGAGGTGTCCATCGTGGTATTCCACGATGATCCGGCCGACATTGAACATCTCGCCTTTGATCGTACGCGTAAGCTTTTTTTCTTCTCTAAGAATGACGGAATGCGGCAGGTCGCTGACGCCGTTTTCCACGGCAAGAAGGTTC
>CAMYLL010000442.1 GCA_947259235.1 uncultured Pseudodesulfovibrio sp.
CCGTCTGACCCACCATGTCAACATCCTGGAAATGAACGGCCAGTCTTACCGTCTGGCGCAGAGCCGATCCAGACGCAAGCGCTGACATAGAAAACGCAGAATGCAGAAAGGGCCCCGATCGGGGCCCTTTCTGCATATGCCGCAACTGGCTGGTTTTTGCGCCGGAAAACTGGATGGTTCTTACGCCGGAATTGACAGGAACGACTGGATCTCTTCCGCTTGAGGCCCTTCAGAGACGTTCCCGGCCGGCGAATACGATGCCTAAAAAAGACGATCCGGTTGGGCCTTAATAACTTTCCTGGTTTAAAGACAAGACTATTCGGGAGGTGTCAGCTATGTTGCCGGAGAATCTTGTCGCCCAGTTGCGTGAACGCGCGGCCAACCCCAAAACGCGGTCGGACGCCTCACAATCGTCACTGGAAGCAATACAGGATATGGCCCGGCCGGCCCCCAGGCCCACCCGGATGTCGATGAGCGATGCGACCGGAGACGGCACGTTTGGCGGGCTGATGCAACTCGCGGCCGGCGCCCTATCGTCAGGCCGTGGCTTCAACCCGCAAAAACTCGCCGAGCAGGTCGCAGAGGACGTCCGCACAGGTAAAACGTCCATGGACGATGTGTTCCCCGGTGCCCAGCCTGGTGCCGGGATCGAGATCTGGGATGATGAGCAACTGTCCGGCCATCCCCGCGAGCTTCTCCCGCCGGCATCGCAGGAGGATATCGCGACGGCGGAATCCACGTTCGGCTTTTCGCTGCCCGAAGACCTGAAACAACTTTACACCAGCATCGCCAACGGCGGTTTCGGCCCCAGCGCCGGCTTTCTGTCACTGGCCGAAATGGCTGCCCGCTATCGGGAATTCCGCTCAGAGCCGCAGGGACCGTGCGACGAGATGTGGCCGGATCATCTGTTGCCCGTCATTCCCGTCGACGCGGGCGAAGCCTGCTATGACCTCAAGACCGGGAATATCATCTATTGGGACTGGGAGGAACTGGTGGACGAGGACGCGGAGGGCGAGGCCTGGGACCGCTCGTTCATATTCCGGGCCGACAGTCTTGGCGAATGGCTCCAGACCTGGCTTGCAAAGGAGCCATTAATCGAACAACTGGCAGATCAACATGAAAAAGGCATGCTCCAGAACGTGCGCAATTCAATTGATTGTCTTCAAGGCATGACGCCGGAGGAGCGCTCTGAGATGGGGCTGCCGGTTGACGGTTGGGAAGAGCAGATCTGCCGCAATCACGGGGTCGACCCGAAAGACGTTCTTTGAATAAACGCCGCGACCGGGGCGTCAGTCCGACCGGAGACGGTGCCCGTTTCAAGCGCTTTTGTGAGGCGCGGCACGCTCTCATCCGGCGAGCTGCTTCGGCTTGCCAGTGACGATATTTTAAAGACACCCCGATACCCTGGCAAATCAGACCGCTCGAATTCAGGAGATTATCGAAAATGGCGGACGCGCGGAAGTCGGTGCCATAAAGGGCGTTCCTGACCCGCTGCAGACAACGGCCTTCGAGCCTTCCGAGTGATCGGGTCGCTCCAAACTGCTAGTGGATTGAACGTGACGAAGGAGTCCGAATTGGGATTCCGTTCCGGCGCAGGCTGTGCGAGTCATGCGGATGCACACAGGAATAGGGTGAACCAGGGAGGTTTGCCATGAGCGCTGCGATACGGCTTCGGGCCGATTTTGATGGAAAGGATTTGAGGACGCTTGCGAAGGCGACCAGGAACGCCGCCCAGGGGCGTCGGCTTTTGGCGCTGGCTGAGGTTTATGACGGTGGTGCGCGCTCCGATGCGGCCCGGATCGGAGGCGTTGGTCTGCAGACCGTGCGCGACTGGGTCCTGCGGTTCAACGCCCGCGGCCCTGACGGGTTGATCGACGGCAAAGCGCCGGGCAATCCAGCCAAGCTTGACGACGGCCATCGAAAGGCTCTGGCAGAGATTGTGGAGAGCGGGCCGATCCCGGCAATCCATGGTGTGGTCCGCTGGCGGTTGTGCGATCTGGCGGCATGGATCTTTGAGGAATTCCGCGTTTCGGTGAGCGAGACGACAGTGAGCCGGGAACTGAAGGCGCTCGAGTTCAGCAAGATCTCGGCACGGCCGCGCCATTATGCCCAGAACGAGCGGGCGATGGAGGATTTTAAAAAAGTCTCCCGGGCGAGCTGGACAAGATCCGCGCCACACTCCCGGCCGGCGTTGAGATAGAACTCTGGTGGCAATGTATGGTTCGCCTCCGGTTTGCAAGAAGAAACGACGATCCCAAGCGGACTTTGCTTCAGCGTATCCGGCTTGTTGATGGGCACCAATGGCCCCAGCCATAATGGAAGC
>CAMYLL010000443.1 GCA_947259235.1 uncultured Pseudodesulfovibrio sp.
CGTTGTTGTTCAGACATGACTTCAAGCGTGGTTCATTCCAAAAAAACGAGTAAAGGCGAAGACATGAAGTTTATCGACCAGATTGACATCGCTGGCAAGAAGCTGCTTTTCCGTGTGGATTTCAATGTTCCTTTGGACGAAGGCGTGATCACCGATGAGAATCGCATGCTCGCGGCTTTGCCCACCTTGAGGTACGCGCTGGAGCAGGGGGCGTCGATCATCCTTTGCGCCCACCTTGGCAAACCCAAGGGAAAAGTCGTGCCGGAGTTGTCTCTCAAGCCTGTGGCTGAACGCATCAGCCAGTTGCTTGGCATGGACGTGCCCCTTGCGCCCGACTGTGTCGGCGAGGAGTCGCTGAAAATGGCGGCGGAGCTCAAGCCGGGCCAGGCGATGATGCTTGAGAATCTTCGCTTCTACCCCGAAGAAATAGGCAAGACGGAAGAAGAGCGGGGCGATTTTGGCAAGACCCTGGCCTCCATGGCCGAGGTGTACGTCAACGACGCTTTCGGCGTGGCTCATCGCAACAACGCCTCGGTGGTGGATGTCCCCAAGCACGCCTCTCAGTGTTGCGCGGGCTTTCTGGTCAAACGGGAACTTGAATACCTCGACGACGTCCTGATATCTCCGCGCCGCCCCTATGTTTGCGTTTCCGGCGGCGCAAAGGTGTCCACCAAGCTGGGCATTCTCAACAACCTGCTGGGCAAGGTGGACGACATTATCATCGGCGGGGCCATGGCCAACACTTTTCTGCTGGCCAAGGGGTATTCGGTGGGCGATTCGTTGGTGGAGAAGGAACTCGTTCCCGATGCGCTCAATATCATGGACAAAGCCGCAAGACTCGGCTCCAAGCTGCATCTGCCCGTTGATTTTCAGTTCGCCAAGACACATACCGTCAATGAATCCCTCGGCGTCTGTCGCGCCGATGCCATTCCTGAGGGTATGCTTGTGCTGGACATTGGCCCGGAAACAATTGATAACTTCAAGGCGGTACTCTCCAAGGCCAAGACCGTTGTCTGGAACGGCCCCATGGGCGTGTTCGAGAAGACCGCATTTGCCAAGGGGTCTCTGGCCGTGTGCCGCGCCATTGCCGACCTGAAGGACGTTGTCAGCATCGTTGGCGGCGGGGATACCGATGCTGTTGTTCACATGCTCGGAATTCCTAGTGAATTTACTTTCATCTCCACGGGCGGCGGCTCGTTCCTCCAATTTCTCGAAGGCAAGGATCTGCCCGCCTTCCAGGCCTTAAAGGAGTGCATGAAGAAATGAAGAAGCTGATGGCTGCAAACTGGAAAATGTTCAAGACCTGGGATGAAGCCGGGTCCACGGCCCGCGTCCTGGTGGAGCTCGCTGCGGCGAAACTGCCTGAAGACAGAGAGGTCCTCGTCTGTCCGCCCTTTACCTGCCTCAAGGCTGTATCCGACGCCTTTTCCGGTGCGGATCGTTTCTCTTCCGGCGGCCAGGACTTCTATATTACTGATGAAGGAGCGTTTACCGGCGAGATATCACCTGCCATGCTTCAAGACTGCGGGGCGAAGTATGGCCTGACTGGTCATTCCGAACGTCGCCATGTCCTTGGCGAGAATGATGAATATATCGGTCAGAAGACCGCCTACGGTCTGTCGGCTGGCCTGAGCGTGATCCTGTGCATTGGCGAGCTTCTCGACGAGCGCAAGGCGGGACGGGTGGAGGAAGTGCTTGAGCGTCAGCTTCGCCTGGGGCTCAAGGATGTGCCCGCCGATGTTGCGCCGCATAGAATCAGCGTGGCCTATGAACCCGTTTGGGCCATTGGCACCGGCGAAGTGGCCGGGCCTGCCGAAATCCAAGAGGCGCACGCATTTACTCGAAAAGTCCTGGTTTCAATCTTTGGCGAAAAAGCTAATGAAATGAGGATATTGTATGGAGGAAGCGTCAAGCCGACCAACTGCGCCGAGATTATTGCTCTTGACAATGTCGACGGAGTATTGGTAGGAGGCGCGAGCTTGCAGAGCGAAAGCTTTTCTCAGATCGTTTTGGCCTGATGACGCAAGCGGATTGTAACGAAAGATCATAAGGGTAAGATTGTGGAAACTTTAGTCATTGTCATACATGTTTTAGCTTGCATCTTTTTGATCGGCGCTGTAATGCTTCAATCCGGCCACGAAGGAATGGGAGTTATTTTCGGCGGCGGGAGCAGCACCATGTTCGGCAGCACCGGCGCAGGTGGAATCCTCGTGAAGGTCACTGCGGGACTTGCAACGGTTTTCCTGATCACCTCCCTGACCTACAACGTCCTTACCGGCAACAAGGTGACCCAGCAGGATTCCTTGATGCTCCAGGGGGACA
>CAMYLL010000444.1 GCA_947259235.1 uncultured Pseudodesulfovibrio sp.
GCCACCGGCGGTTCCATGGGTGGCGGTGGGATAGAGGGAGAGGACAACATCGCCTTTCTCATCGGCGCCAAGACGGACGTGAGCGTGAAGCTCAAGGAGATCGCCCAGCGGATATTCGGGGCCAAGGGCGTCTTCATCATGGCCTGGCCGGGGACAGTCACTTTCTAGCAGGCTTGCGTCCCGGGCCGGGAGAGGGTATGATTTGACCGGTTGCTTCCCTCCCATGCAGAGGGGGTCTAAAATTATGTCAGATGCCAATATATCCGCACTCTCGGCCCTAGGGACCGTCCAGCAGGTCTCGGCCAACAACGTTGCCAACGTCAACACGGACGGCTTTGCGGCCGGTTCCGTGACCCTTGAGTCCGGTCCGGGCGGCCAGGGAGTGCGCGTGGGCGACATCCGCGAGGGCGGCGCCACCGACCTGACCACCGAGATGGTGACCATGATGCGCACGGAAAACGCCTTTTCAGCCAATACCACCGCCATTCGCGCCACCGAGGAAATGACCGGGCATCTGCTGAACATGATCGGCTGACCCGTCCTTGACAGCTCCACATTTCGTGTCTTACGGTCAATAATGGCCCGTCTGCGCGCGTCCTTGTTTCGGACGCCATACAGTGCGGGCCATACTTGCGTTCAAAACGAGAGGATACAATGACCAAGACCCTGAAGACAGACTACGACGTCATCATCGTGGGCGGCGGCCCGGCCGGGCTGTTTGCCGCATATTATCTGGGCGAGCATGGCGGGCTGGATGTGCTCGTCATCGAGAAGGGTAAACGCTCGCTGGCCCGCAACTGTCCGCTCTCCGGGGACCAGGACTGCATCAAGTGCCGCCCGTGCAACATCCTGTGCGGCGTGGGCGGGGCAGGGCTTTTCTCCGATGGCAAGCTCAACTTCATCCACACCCTGGGCAAGACGGACCTGACCCAGTTCATGGGCGTGTCCGAGGCCAAGGCGCTCATCGACGAGACCGAGGCCATCTTCAACCGCTTCGGCATGGACGGCAAGGTGTTCCCCACGGACATGGCCAAGGCCGAGGAGATACGCAAGCAGGCCCGCAAGGTCGGCATCGACCTGCTGGTCATCAAGCAGAAGCACCTTGGCAGCGACAACCTGCCCGGACACATAACGGGCATGGCCGAGTACATTCAGGACAAGGGCGTGACCTTCCATACCTCGGAAACGGTCAAGGACGTGCTGGTCGACAAGGGGCACGTCACCGGCGTGGTCACCAACCGGCAGGAATACACGGCCAAAAACGTTATCCTCGCTCCGGGCCGGGTGGGAGCAGAGTGGGTGGGGACGCTGGTCCGCAAGCATGGCGTCGAGCTGTCCCAGCGGGGCATCGAGGTCGGCGTGCGGGTGGAGGTCCATAACGAGATCATGCAGGACCTCTGCTCGGTCATTTACGACCCGACGTTCTTCGTCCGCACCACCAAGTATGACGACCTGACCCGGACCTTCTGCACCAATTACGGCGGGTTCGTGGCCCTGGAGAACTATCAGGATTTCGTCTGCGTCAACGGCCACGCCCTGATGAACACCAAGTCCGACAACACCAACTTCGCCTTTCTCTCCAAGGTGGTTCTCACCGACCCGGTGGAGGACAACCAGGCCTATGGCGAGGCCATAGGGCGGCTGGCCACCCTTATCGGCGGCGGCAAGCCCATACTCCAGCGGTACGGCGATCTGCGGCGCGGCCGCCGCTCCACCTGGGACCGCATCCGCAACAGCTACATCGAGCCGACCATGAAGAAGGTCGTGCCCGGCGACATCGCCATGGCCCTGCCCGAGCGCATCCTGACCAACCTCATGGACGGGTTGGAGCAGCTCAACAACGTGGTCCCGGGCGTGTCCAACGACGAGACGCTGCTCTATGCGCCCGAGATCAAGTTCTTCGCCACCCAGGTGGAGACCCGGGCGCACCTGGAGACGGCGGTCGACGGGCTCTTCGTGGCGGGCGACGGCCCGGGCGTGGCGGGCAACATCGTGGGCGCGGCGGCCACGGCCCTGATCCCCGCGAAGGAAATTCTGCGCCGCAATTAGACACCTGTGTGACGTCAAGCCCGGGGCCCGCGCCCGGGCTTTTCATTTGGTCTGCATTGCGCTAGCTTCATCTGGCCGTTAAGAATATTTGCCTTTGGGAAATCCATGCGAACAGCCCTACGTATTTTATTCTGCCTGAGCCTGATGCTGGCTCCCATTCTTGAGGCCCGGGCGGATGACACTGCCCAGATGAGACTGGTGGTCTGCTATCTCGAATTCCCTCCGTATTATTATACCAACAGCGCTGGTGAGCCTGACGGCTTCCTT
>CAMYLL010000445.1 GCA_947259235.1 uncultured Pseudodesulfovibrio sp.
GATCGTATCGAAGCGTACTTGAAGAAATAGCTCCGGCGAGACTGCGGCGGGGTGACGCCCTGGCTGTTCTCTCGACACCAACGGCAAAGGACTTCGGAGAAACCTCTGAAGTCCTTTGTTTGTTTTGGCTTTTCTGCCGCAGGCAAATCGGCGGCGACCCACGAAGGGCGGTCTGTGGTCTGCCCTCGATGGTCGCTGGTCACCTCTTGGGTCGCCAGTTACAAGGCTGGCTCCTCGTATGTGAGCAGACCTTCGGATTGGAGCTTGTCCAGGAAATCCTTCACTTCATGGAATTCGAAGCCGCATTCGAGGGCAATGTCTGAAATGGTGCGCTTTCCGTCGAGCTTGTAGGGGATGGTCATGATCAATTTGAACATGCTTGAGTAATCGAGGCTCGAGTATCGTGAGACGAACAGTTCACCCTGATAGAGAGGAATCGGTATCATGTCCGCTTCCAGTGTTTCGATGATGTCCAACACAAGGGCTTTAGACTTTTCGAGGTTTTCGAAGTCGGCGTGATCCGGGTCATCCAGGCTCGTATGGTATTCCCGGTAGGGCGTGTCCTGGACGCCCCTGGGGAGAACCCGCATGAGTGAAACCATGGGCACGTTTATGCCGGTGGAGTTGAACATGCGCTCGTCGTTGAGCGGCAGGGTCATGAAAGGGGACGCCCAGGAGTCGGCGTCGTGCTGCCGCATCACCATCTTGGATACAGTGTCGATGCGACTGGACGGCGTGTTGGAATGCTGCAGCGCGTGAGGATACTTGGTAGCGAGCATTTCCAGGAATATTCCGCCCTTGAGGGTCGGGATGATGTCCTTGTGCCTGCTGAGCCAGCCAGCGGAGCCTACGGTTTCCGGCAACAGAAGCAACCGGTAGGTGTAGCGGAGGTCGTCCCTCTTCTGCAGTTCGCGGATGACCGCAACTCCCACGGCTACTCCGGCGAGGTCGTCGTTCACCATGCCAGGGTGACAGAGATGGGCGCAGAGTACGATGCTCTCCTTATGCCTGCCCGTTGCGACGGCTTCGCCGATTTTCATTTCACCATAACTGAAATGAGAATCGATATTGAGCAGATACGTGTCATCGGTCAGCGTCGATTTCTGCTCTTCCGTGCAGCAGATGCCCCAATCCCGATCATAGTATTTGAACATGAACGGCAGGGCGTCCGGCACATTGGGATTCGTATGGAGATGCCTGAAGAGCTCGTCCCTGGAGATTTCTCCGGAAAAAGGGAGGGAGTAGCTCATGCAGTGGAGCGGGTGGTTCGACGAATCTATCAGCACCTCTCCGTCGAGCCGTTGAAGCGTTGCCTTCCGGCATCCCCAACGTTCCGGGATGATCCACGTGAAGGCCTGCGTCCCTGTCGGGATGGCATGCACCGTCATATCAACCTGTTCGGACAAAGCCTCAATGGCGGCGTCGTATCCATCGGAGACCAGGTCCCTGGGGAACCGCCACAGCCCCCGGACCATCTCCTCGCAGGTCGCATTGTTCGGGAGGCGTACGCCGTGGTCGGCGTATCCGGTTCTGGCCCGTTCCTCGGACAGCACATCGCAGGCCGGACCGACGGTCAAGGCCCACGGGTCATTGTTCAACAGCTGACGGCAGTGATCGAACATCGGCTTCAGACCGACGCTCCAGACAGAGCCTTTGCCGACGTCCGCCTTTTGTACGAGCCCTTTTTTCTGCCCTTCCCGTTGTGCCGTGGTCAGGTCGGGACATGAATTAGGAATGTTCGCCCGGACGGAATATATCCAGGTTTCCTTTTCCCTTTGTCCGTTTCTGCGGATATGGCCCGAAAAGAGCTTGTCGTAGCGGTAGGGTACGCCGATTATTCTTTCCAGATGATGGATCGGTGTGAAGTAGAATAAATCAAGACCGATGTTGCAGACCTTCGCACCTCTTGCCAGCAGTCTGTCGTAGAGGCATCCGGGGCCGAAGCAGTCTTTGGGCAGGTTGTGGAAAAGCTCCCCGGCAGCCGGGCCCATGCCCGCAACGGAAAAGATCGGGTCCTCGCTGCGAAGGACGCCCTCTTGCTGGCGAAACCATTCACCGAAGGCACCGACCTGACAGGGAGTGCGGGCCGGATCGAAATCCTGCCGCGAGCAGAAGCTGTAGGTGAAGGCGGGTGTCAGAAACGTCCCCGTGGGACCGATGACATCAAGAATTGCCTTCAATATGGTCGGCGCGACACTTCCTTCCTCGGCCAGTTCCCTGGTGAATCCCAAGGCAGGGGGGGCGAGGTGGGAAAAAACAATGTCGCCTTCTCCGATACCGACTGTCGAAAGAGCCTCTGCCAGCATGGG
>CAMYLL010000446.1 GCA_947259235.1 uncultured Pseudodesulfovibrio sp.
ATGGCAACAGAATTCTGAAAATGCGCCTTTTATTTTCATCGGCCTTCGCACCCACCCGCGAAAACCATCCCCATTCATTATTATTCGTGTCAAAGATGGTCTTTTGTGACCATTCAGGCTTCTCCGGGGTATATATAAAAGATATACTCAGACAGGATGTACCCACATGACACTCGATACGGCCATGAACATACTCGTCGTCGAGGACGACCGAACCAGCGCCCTGGCCCTGTGCAGGCTGCTGGAAAAGAAAGGACACACGACCCGTCACGCAGTCAACGGCGTCGAGGCGGTCAACCTTGTGGCCGGCGAAGCCTTCGACCTCGTGCTCATGGACATCCACATGCCGGAGATGGACGGCCTGGAGGCGACTCGCAGGATTCGCCAGAGCAAGGCTCCCTGCTCGTCTGTTCCCATCATTGCCGTCAGCGCCATCCCCCCCTCTCCCGGCGGCGACCAATGCCGCGACGTCGGCATGAATGATTTCATCCCCAAGCCCTTCTCCTTCTCCCGACTGGAACAGGTGCTGTGGGAAATGAGGAGCCGCAACGCACTCGCCTGATCGCGCGGGACTGTTCCAGCGTGCCGGTTTCTGTTAGAGAACACACATGAAATGTCCACACTGCGGGAAGAACATCATGGCGCAGGCCACTGCGTGCAGGCATTGCGGCGTACATTTCGTCAAAAAAAGCGACAAGATCGCTCGCCGTATGACCATGAATGCCTACGTGGCCATTGCGTGCGGAGGCCTGCTCTCCCTGCTGGCCGTCATCGCTATCTTCTCCCAGGCCTACCCCCTCGGGCTGATCCTCGCCGCCGTTGGCATCACTTTCATGGTCATAGGCAGAATGTTGAGACAGCCATGATACACGCATGAACAAAACAATTGCCATGACCCTCACGGCCGCCCTGACCGTGGCCGCCGCCATCGCGCTTCTGTACCTTTTCGTCGACAGGGAGGTTTCACTCGCCGCCTACGAACTGCGCCACACCATCTGGCACGGGCTGGCCCGGCGAATCTCCCTGGCCGCAAGTGGAGAGGCGGCCTACACAGCACTCTCCGTCGGCCTTGTCTTGGGCGCGTGTGACGCCATCACCGGCGGATTGAGCCGCAGGGCCAGGTCCATCCTTTACGTCTGCCTGACCGTGGCCGCGGCCATGATCCTCGGCGACCTGTTCAAGAACCTCTTTGGCCGGGCCAGGCCGCCGCTCCTCTTCGAGGACGGCATCTATGGTTTCTTCCCCATGACAGCAGGCGACATGCACCGGTCTTTCCCCTCCGGGCACAGCCTGCGCATATTTTCAGCCATGACCGCGCTGGGGTTTGTGCTGCCCAAGCTGCGCCTGCCCGCCCTCGCCTTTGCCGTGATCGTAGGCGCGTCTCGGGTTGTCGCCCTGAGGCACTACCCGTCCGACGTTCTGTTCGGAGCGTTCATCGGTATCACCGTTGCGGTCTGGGGCTGGCGAATCATCACACCGGCAGGAGCGACGCCCCCGGGCCCCCGCTGATCAGTCCCGCATGCCCAGCTTACGAAGCAGGGCCATGGTCGGACACCAGTTCGTGAAAGCAGACTGGAGCAGATTCGCGCCCACAAAGGCCGCCAGAAACAGCCAGACCCGTGAATAGCCGAAGGCCAGCGCCAGACTCAGGAGAACCATGAATCCGGCCACGCCGCGCACGACTCTTTCAATCGTCATTGTACCCCCCTCCATCTGTTACAGTTGCACTACGAACACTAATTCAATCATAGCATTCGGGACGTCCTGTGTGAAGGGCACAGCAATACAGCGCGATCTCCCTGGGAAGATCGTACCGCACGGCGCGTGTGGGGTGTATCAGTTGATGGTGGGGGTATCCTGCCGGGCAAGGCCTCCGGCGGTGAAGGTCATGGTCCCCAGGCCGCTGAAGGTGGTCGCCTGGCGCACGGTCAGCTCCTCCCCGGGAGCGACGTAGGGATTGCTGAAGCGGAAGAGCTCGAGCACCAGCGCCAGGACCTGCGCCTTCTTGTCGCGCTCGCTGCGAGCCTGGTCGCGCTCGGAGGCGACCCGTGCCGCCTGGACCGCCATGGCGACGGCGAAGCCGACCACCAGCAGGGCCGTCGCCCCCGCCGCCAGCACCGCCCGGCGGTGGCGGCGCACCAGCTTCCCCGCGCGGTAGCGCCACGAGCCGGCCCGGGCCCGGACCGGCATCCCCCCCAGGTAGCGCTCGACGTCGGCGGCCAGCCGCTCGACCGAGCTGTAGCGCAGCCGGGGAGCGCTGCGCAGCGCCTTCCGGAGGATGGCGTCGAGGTCGCCGGCGAG
>CAMYLL010000447.1 GCA_947259235.1 uncultured Pseudodesulfovibrio sp.
CGCCTCCGGCGGGCAAGGGGGTTACCCCCCTTGACTCCCCACTGTGCCCATTCGGGGCGACTTGTGTACGCCTCCAACACACCACGCCCGGGTTCCCCAAGGGCGCGCCCTTGGGCCGCCGGAGGCGAAACCACCTATCAATCCCGCCAACGGCGGATACACATGCTGATTTCCCCGCTTAAGCGGGAAGGGAGGGCGGGCGCCCCCTTGCGGGGGCGAAAGTCGGCTAGTCCAGGTCCCAGATGTTTCTCACATTATCGATAACGGCGCGCATGACCGGATCCTGGTCGCGCCGTTTGAGGCAGACGAAGTGCAGGTCGATGGTGAGTTCCTCGAAGGGGACCGCATGGACCACGCCGATTCTGTTGGCGGCCTTGAGTTCGTTTTCACGCAGGAACGAGACCCCTTTGCCCGCGGCCACGAGCACGCGGATAACCTCGTCGCCGTCGACCTCCATCTGGTAGGCGGGCTTGAGGTTGCGGGTGGAAAAAAACGGCTCCACCAGGAGTTGGAGCGGATTGTCGGTGGGGTCCATGATCCAGGGCAGATCGGCCAGGGCCTCAAGGCCGCCCTTGATCTTGTCCTTCCAGACATCCGGCACGGCAACGAAGAAGCGCGTGGCCTCCAGCCGCACGGCGTGGAGGTCCGTATGCCTGGGCGGGCCGAAGATAAACCCGCAGTCGAGCTTGCCCTGGTTGATCAATCCCTGGACCTTGGTGCTGGCGCTTTGTTGAATCTGCAGGGTGATCTTGGGATGCTGCTCCGTCATGGAGTTGAGCAGCGGCACGATGCGCAGGTACTCGGCGTCGGTATTCAGCCCGATGGAAAGCTCGCCCACCAGCTCGCCGCCCATGTTCCGGGCTTCGAGCTTGAGGCCGTGGGCGGCGGCCAGCACGTCCCGTGCCTTGTCCCTGAGTCGGCTGCCCGCCTCGGTCAGGCGCATGCCCTTGGGGGTGCGGATGAAGAGCCGCGTTTCCAGCTCCTCCTCCAGCGCCTTGACGTGGGCGCTGACGGTCGGCTGGCTGGCGTGCAGCCGTTCGGCCGCGCGCGTGAGGTGTCCTTCCTCGGCCACCACCACAAAGGTTTTGAGCTGGTAGAGTTCCATCCCTCCTTTTCCGGCACACCCCCGTAAAAGTCAATCACTCACGCTGATCAATTCCACACTGTCGATCGGAAAAGCCGAACAACAGCATCAAACAATACAATTGGATTGGTTTCAGCAACTTCCGTAGATGTGCAGGTATGGAAATCCGCCGCAACGGCGATCCAAGGAAAAGGAGAAAGTCATGAGCATGGAATGTGATACCAGATTGTCGATGATGGCCATGCGCCAGCGTGCGAACAACGCGCAGGCCGCACACTACGTCCCCCGCCGCCGCAACCGCGTTCGCAGGGCAAGCGTTGCCATGACTTCAGCCCTGGCCTCCTTTGCCCTCACCCTCTTCACCAGGGTGATCTGATCTTTCGGGGCCGCGAGCCCCACTCACAACGCGGGTTTGAGCCGCCCTTGCCCGGATTTTAATCCTTTCCGTCCGAGCAGGGGCGGCTCTTTTTTCCGCCACCGGAACACTGCCCGCCAGACGCCATGTCGGGCGACCTCACATCCGATGTCTACTCCCGACATCCCGCACGGACATTGCCGGGAGACGTAAAGGAAATTACGTGCTACGCTCGATTCAGTTCGATCAGTTCTTCACACTGTCAAACAATCCTGTTAATATAATCACGGTATTTCAGGGTGTTAATCTAATTTTAGTAATTGTTATCATTTTTTTGTTGCGTTCATTCCTTTTGGTGGTGTAGACAAAGGCATCTGGAAGGCACGCAACTCTTTTTTATAGACTATCGACAAGGAGAAAACCGATGACCAAGACCATGGACAATCTCAAGGACGCCTTTGCCGGTGAGTCCCAGGCCAACCGCAAGTACCTCGCCTATGCCGAAAAAGCGGACAGCGAAGGCAAGCCCGGAGTGGCCAAACTCTTCCGCGCCGCCGCTGCGGCGGAGACCATTCACGCCCACGCCCACCTGCGACTGATGAAGGGCATAGGCTCCACCGAGGACAACCTCAAGGACGCCATCGCGGGCGAGACCTACGAGTTCAAATCCATGTACCCGGAGATGATGGAAGAAGCCAAGGCAGAGGGCGAGAACGCCGTGCTGCGCTACTTCGGCTTTGCCAACGAGGCCGAGAAGGTCCACGCGGAACTCTACTCCCAAGCCCTGAACGCTGACGGCGACGTCTTTGCCGAGGCTGATTTCTACATCTGCTCCGTGTGCGGCCACACCACGGACGGC
>CAMYLL010000448.1 GCA_947259235.1 uncultured Pseudodesulfovibrio sp.
CAGGGTGCAGGCAAAGGAGATGACGGAGTTGGCGCCGTCGTACCACTGGGCCTTCCAGGCGTGGATGAAGCCCGAGGCGTTGATCAGCCCGATGACCGCCATCATGATGACCGCGGCCAGCACGGCCTGGGGCAGAAGATAGAGCAGCGGGGTGAAGAAGAGCAGGACGATGACCACCATGAGCGAGGTGAACACGCTGGAGAGGCCGGTCATGGCCCCTGCCTGGAGGTTGACCGCCGAGCGGGAGAAGGAGCCCGAGGCCGGGTAGCTCTTGCCGCAGGCGCCCAGGATGTTGCCCAGTCCCTGGCCGATGAGCTCCTGGTTGGGATCGAGCCGCTGGCCGGTCTTGGCGGCCATGGCCTTGGCGATGGAGATGGCCTCCATGAAGCCCAGCAGCGAGATGATGGCCGCAAAGGGCAGCAGTTGGAGCATGACCTTGAGGTTGATGGTCGGGGCTGAGATGGCCGGGATGCCCGAGGGCACTGTGCCGACCACGGCGCCGCCGCCCATCATGGAGAGTTTGGTCTCGTCGAGCCGGTTGTTGCCGACCTTCAGGCGCCAGGTGCGGCCGTCGCCCTGCATGCCTTCCGGGGCCCGGCCGTGCACGTAGTAGGCAAGGCCCGTGCCGGTCTCCACGCCGTCGAAGAGGACGTTGCGCAGGTCCGAGCGCAGCAGGTGGGCCTCGTGCTTGAGGCGGGCGATGCGCACGTTGACCACGCTCAGGTCGTGCTCCGTATCAAGGGCGCCGATGACGTCGCCCGAGGTTTTTGCCTCGTCCATGCTCACGCCCAGGGCGGTGCGCTCCTTGCCCAGGGTCTCGATCTCGGTGACCACCGTGTTGAACCTGGCGATGCTCTCGCTCACCTCGGGCGCCCTGATGGCGTCGAGGGAGACGGTGGCGTCGTGGTTGAAGCCCAGGCCCCAGGAGAGCAGGGTGGTCACCGCCACGGCCACCAGCACGTTGGGGATCTTCGGATTGATGCGCTTGAGCACGATCATGATGGCAAAGGCCAGCACTCCCATGATCAGCGTGGGGATGTGGGTGTAGTGGAGGGCGCTCTCCACCACGCGGATGATCGTCTCATAGTGATGGGCGGCCTTGTCCACATAGACACCGAACATCTTGGAGAGCTGGGACGAGGCGATGATGATGGCCGCCGCGTTGGTGAAGCCGTTGACCACCGGGTGGGACAGGAAGTTCACCACCAGGCCGAGCCGCAGCACGCCGAGCAGGAACTGGAACAAGCCCACCATCAGGGCCAGCAGGATGGCGTAGGCTATGTAGCCCTCGCTGCCCGCCGTGGCCAGCGGCTCAAGGGACGCCGCCGTCATCAGCGAGACCACGGCCACCGGGCCGGTGGCCAGCTGGCGGCTGGAGCCGAAGAGCGCCGCCACCATGGGCGGGAGAAAGGATGCGTACAGCCCGTAGTAAGCGGGCATTCCTGCCAGCTGGGCATAGGCCATTGATTGGGGGATGAGCACCAGGGCCACCGTGAGCCCGGAGATGGCGTCAGCCCGAAGCGCTGCCACGCTATAGCCTTTGAACCAGTCGATGAAAGGGAAAATTTTCGTTAACATTCAGCCTCTTCCTCTAGCGGACCTGCAACATCCTGCGGCAAGACTTCAACAGCTCGTTGAACAGTGCGCCGGCATCATACAGGTTGTCGTTTTTGAACCTTACCATGCCATCAACCATTGTGAACAGTATGAGTGCGGTTTTTCTGGGATGAATGCCGGAATCGATGGAGCCGTCGGCCTGTCCCGTGAGGATGGCTTTTTCAAAGTAGTCTACCAGGCAGTTGTAGATGGCTTCCAGGTTTTTCCTGAACTCGGGATTGGACTCCGAGAATCGGTACAGGAAACGCCTGTGCAGCAGGAGGAACTGGTCTTCCATGAGCCCGGCAAGGTAGAGATAGAAGGAGGTCGTCTCCTCGGCCATCTCAAGTCCTGAGTCAAACGGCCTGTTCTCGAAAAACTGATCGAACTGGGCGACGATGTCGTCCCGCGTCTTGACGAGAATGGCCAGCAGCAGGTTTTCCTTGCTCTTGTAGTGATAGAAGATGGTCCCTTCGGCCGCGCCGGTGAGCCTGGACAACTCCTGCACCGACGTGTCCTTGAACCCCCGGTTCGAGAACAGCACCGTAGCGACTTTGAGTATGGCGTCCTTCTTTTTCATGAAGCTCCCGTCGTGTCCTTCCAAAAAAATCGAGTGGTCACTCAGTTCTTGCTAGGTATCCCCTAGGTGGCTGCAATGTCAAAAAAAACAACAAAACTGAGCGTACGCTCAGTTTTGATA
>CAMYLL010000449.1 GCA_947259235.1 uncultured Pseudodesulfovibrio sp.
TCCATACCATGAAGAAGATGAAACAGCTTCGGATACCGTCGCGCGTGCTGATAGCCGGAAAGGACAAGCAGTTCACCGACAAGGCGCGCCTGTCGCTGGCAGCCATGGGGCTTGAGGTCTGCGGACCGTTTACCGGCGCGCAAATCATCGAACAGGCCGCCACGACATCGGACTTCATCATCCTCCTCGACCGTGACCTCGCGGACATGCCCACCGTCGACCTTGTGCAAATCCTCAACGACCGTCGGCTCAACAGGCCCTTTGTGGCCATGGCCGGCACGGGGAACCAGCGCCACGCGGTGGAAATGCTGCGCCTGGGAGCCCTCGGTATTGTGCCGCCGGGGCCAGGGATCGGCCCCATGCTCGCGGAGGTCTTCCAGCGTGTGCTTTCAACCATGGAATCCGAAAGACAGCTCGAACACACCCGGCGCGCGCTCATGGAAACGGAGCGCGGCTATCGGGAGCTGTTCGACAACTCGCCGGTGGGCGTCTTCCTCTCGGACTCCCTTGGCAGAATCCATGCAATGAACCCGGAAATGGCCCGCATCATCGGCGCGGCCTCCCCGGAGGAAGGACTGGAGGAATACGCCGACTTCGGCGCCCGGCTCTATGCAGACCCCAAGCGGCGCGAAGACTTGATCCGCCTGCTCGACCGCGACGGGCACGTCATGAACTTCGAGTTCGAGGCCAACACCTTGAACGCGAAACGTGTGTGGCTGGCCCTCAACGCCAGGGTCAGAGATCATCTGCCCAGCGGGGCGCTCCTCATCGACGGTTTCATACGCAACATCTCCGAACGCAAACGGGCCGAGGCCGCGCTCACATCGTCCGAGCGCAAATACCGTTCCCTCTTCGACCGGGCGGGCGAAGGCATCCTGCTCATGGACGGCGACTTCCGCGTCGTGGACGCCAACTTCACGGCCGCGGAGATGCTCGGCTACTCCTCGCCCGAGGACCTCAAGGCCATCTCAAGCCGGGAGCTGATCCACCCCGCCGACACATGGTGGCCCGAAAGGCCGCTCAACTGCCAGGGCAAGGACTGCGACGACGCTGTGCGCGTGGAACAGCGGTTCATGCGGGCCGACGGCTCGGATATCTATGTGGCGGCCACGTTCAAATGCATCCTGGACGACCAGTATGCCCAGGTCATCTTCAGCGACATTACGGCCCGTCGCAAGGTCGAGGAATCACTCCGCCTGGCCAAGGAGGCCGCCGAATCGGCCAACCGGGCCAAGTCAGACTTCCTGGCAAACATCAGCCACGAAATCCGCACCCCCCTCAACGGCATCATGGGCATGCTCCAGCTCATCAATTCCACCCCGCTGGACGGAGAACAGCGGGAATACGCCGAGGCGGCCGCCGTCTCCTGCCAACGCCTGACCCAGCTCCTGGGCGACATACTCGACTTATCGAAGATCGAGGCCGGGCGGATGGACCTGCTCTACGAGCCGATTGACTTCACCTATGTATTGGATTCACTGCAGAAGCTCTTTGGCCTCACGGCCAGACAGGCTGGCATATCCCTGAACATCGCCATGGACCCTCAGCTCACGGAACGGGCCATGGGCGACACGGGCAAGCTCCAGCAGGTTCTCAACAACATCGTGGGCAACGCGGTCAAGTTTACCGACTCCGGGAGCGTCACCGTGGAGGCGTGTGCCCTGACCCATCCCGATCCGCAAAAATGCAACGTGCTGTTCAGCGTGTCGGACACGGGCATCGGCATGCGGCCGGATATGTTTGATCATCTCTTCAAACCATTCACCCAGGCCGACACGAGCTTCACCCGGGTCTACCAGGGGGCGGGGCTGGGGCTATCCATCGTCAGACATCTGGTCAACCTCATGGGCGGCCACGTGTCCGTGGACAGCGAACCGGGATGCGGGACCACCATACACTTCTGCCTTCCCTTCGATCGGATCGCCCCGGCGCGGACCTTCCCCGCCGAGTCGAACCACCCTGACCTGCCCAAATTCATCCCCCACCGCGTGCTGGTTGTGGAGGACGACCGGCTCAACAGCATCTTCCTGATCCGCGCCCTGGAGAAGCTCGATTGCCGCGCCTGTGCCGTGGAAAACGGGGAGCAGGCACTGCACGCCCTGCGCACGCACGCTTTCGACATCGTGCTCATGGACATCCAGATGCCCATCATGGGCGGACTTGAAGCCACACGGGCAATCCGCTCCGGCCAGGCCGGAAGCCGGGCTGCGGGCATCCCCATCATCGCCCTCACGGCATGCGCCATGACCGGCGACCGCGAAACGTTCCT
>CAMYLL010000450.1 GCA_947259235.1 uncultured Pseudodesulfovibrio sp.
CGCACCCGGACTCGCCGACGATGGCCAGGGTTTCTCCTTGCATAAAGGATAGGCTGACGTTATCCACCGCCTTGGCAATGCCTTGCGGGGAAGAGAAGCGGGTCGTCAGCCCGCGGATGTCCAGAAGCGCGTTGCTCATCGTGAATTCCACTGGTTCGCCGTTTTGCTCCGTATACGGCATATCTTGGCGAACGTAAACGATATCGGGGATATGAAATGGCACGGGTTGTTATCATCGGCGGCGGACTGGCCGGATCGGATTGCGCCTGGCAACTGGCCAGAGCCGGAGTAAGCGTGGAGCTTTACGAAATGAAGCCCGAAAAACGCTCGGAGGCCCATACCGAGGACGGCCTGGCGGAGCTGGTCTGCTCCAACTCCTTTCGCGCCACCGGACCGGCCGCGGCCATTGGCCTGCTCAAGGACGAGATGAACGCCCTGAACAGCCTGATCATGGAGGCCGCCTTTGCCACCCGGGTTCCTGCGGGCGGTGCGCTGGCCGTGGACCGGACGCTTTTTTCGCAGTATGTGACGGACGCCCTTGAGGGCCATCCGAACGTCACCGCGATCCACAGGGAGATAGCCTCTCTGGACGCCGAAGAGCTGGCCGGGGCCGATGCGGTGGTCGTTGCGGCCGGGCCGCTTGCCAGCGAATCCCTGACCGCCAGCCTGATGGCCGTGGTGGGCGACGAGCGGCTCTATTTCTATGACGCCATCGCGCCCATCGTGTCGCGTGATTCCATCGACTTCGACACGGCGTTCTGGGGCTCCCGCTGGAAGCCGGAGGACGACGACTACCTCAACTGTCCCATGAGCGAGGACGAGTACATGGCCTTTGTGGCCGCGCTCATGGCCGGGGAGAAGGTCCAGCCGCGCGACTTCGAGAAGGAGGTCCACTTTGAGGGATGCCTGCCCGTGGAGGCCATGGCCGAGCGCGGGGAGATGACCCTGGCCTTCGGCCCGCTCAAGCCCGTGGGGCTGGTTGATCCCAAGACCGGCGAGCGCCCCTTTGCCGTGGTCCAGCTGCGTACTGAGAACAAGGACAAGACCGCCTTCAATCTCGTCGGCTTCCAGACCAAGCTCAAGTATCCTGAGCAAAAGCGTGTCTTTCGCATGATTCCGGGGCTTGAAAACGCCGAGTTCCTGCGGCTTGGTTCCATCCATCGCAATACCTTTGTCAACGCGCCCGACGTGCTCGACGCGGACCTGCAGCTCAAGAGGCGGCCCGGGTTTTACCTCGCAGGCCAGATAACCGGGGTCGAGGGATACCTGGAATCAGCCGCCTGCGGCCTCTGGGTGGGCCTGTCGCTTGCGAAGCGGCTCTCCGGCGAGGTCGTGTCCACTCCTCCTGCCGAAACAGCCCTGGGGGCCCTCCTGGGGCATCTGTCGACCCGGCCGGACAAGCGTTTCCAGCCCTCGAACGTCAATTTCGGCCTCATGCCGGGCCTCAAGCAGAAGATGAAGAAGAAGTTTCGCAAGGAAGCCTACGGCGTGCGCGCCCAAGAGGCCTTTTCGCGCTGGCTCGGCGAGACGGGCCTGGGGCGGGATATCGCGGACGGCTGACGGCCCGGGCTTGCCTCTTGCCGGGCTTTTGCGCATTGTTAGCTTGAGGCTCCGTTGCGAAGGCGGGGCCGAGAGCCGTTTCATCATGAAATCAGGAGCCTAATCATGGCCGACAAACCCCTTGGACCGCAGACAAAGGCATTGCACGCCGGACATACGCCGGACAGCGACACGGGCTCCAGGGCCGTGCCCATCCATCAGACCACCAGCTATGTCTTCCGCGATACGGAACATGCGGCCAATCTCTTTGCCCTCAAGGAACCGGGCTACATCTATACCCGGCTGACGAACCCGACCACGGACGTGCTGGAGCAGCGGCTGGCCGCTCTCCACGACGGCGCGGGCGCGCTGGCCGTGGCCTCGGGCATGGCCGCCATCTTTTACGCCGTGACCACCATCGTTTCGGCCGGGCAGAATTTCGTCACCGGTTCCAACCTTTACGGCGGGACCCAGACCCTCTTCGAGCACACCCTCAAGCGGTTCGGCATCGAGGCCCGGTTCGTGGATTCCTCAGACCCGGCCAACTTTGCGGCGGCCGTGGACGAGAACACCCGACTGATCTACAGCGAGTCCATCGGCAACCCGAGCTGCAACGTGGACGACCTCCGAGGCATCGCCGAGGTGGCCCATGCCCATGGGTTGCCGTTCATGCTCGACGCCACGGTTTCGCCGCCGCCCATCTTCAACGGGTTCGATTTCGGGGCC
>CAMYLL010000451.1 GCA_947259235.1 uncultured Pseudodesulfovibrio sp.
CCGACACGCTCTCCCTGCTGAAATCCACCATGAAGGAACTTGAGGCAGTCGCCGCGCAGATGCAGCAGACCTGCCCGTCAAGTCTGCGCGAACAGGAAAAGCTGATCGGCTCAAAGCTCGAAAATATGCGCGTCCATTACACCAAGGCGCTCCAGGTCATCAGCCCCGGCTGGTTCGGAGGCTAAATATCCGACAGATGACGCCAAAAATCATCCCGCCAAGAGAACAGACAAGGGCCGGAGGCACTAATCCGGCCCTTGTTGCGTTCAGGACCGGCCACCGGTGAAATAGGCAACACATCCTTGCCACACCGCTCTCTGAAAGGTACATGTGAACAATGGAAAACAGCAGAATTGGCACGCGCTTCCTGAAGAATTCCCGGGATTGGAAAAAGAAAAACCCGGCCATGAGGCCGGGTATTAATTTCGAAGTGGTGGGTCACCAAGGAATCGAACCTTGAACCTCCGGATTAAGAGTCCGCTGCTCTGCCAATTGAGCTAGTGACCCACTTCGTGTTGCGCGTTCCCGTGCAACGGAGTGAATAACTATAAGTCGGGCCAGGATTTGTCAACACATAAATCTTAATTTTTTTCATTGGGACACAAATGCACCTAACCAAGCCATTTCCCACCCTGTTTCTGACGCTTGCCCTGCTTCTCTTTGCACGCGTCTGCCCGGCTCAGGTATCACCGGCCAGAGTGGCCCTGACCACCGCCGTTCACGCCTATTCCATGACCGACGAGGCCCGCGCACAGGCCGGGGTGGATTGGAAAGTCCTTTTGACCGTCACCCTGGACATGGAACCTCAGTGGTATACCTATGCCGACGACCCCGGCGATATCGGCAAGCCCACCGTCCTGTCAGGAACCACAGCGGACGGCGTCTCTCTTGTTCCGGTCTATCCTGCCGGATACGTCAAGCCCGATGCCTACGACCCATCCGTCATGGTCAACACCTTCCCAAGCGGAACTCGTCTCCTGGCTGGCGTCCCGGTCGACTCACAGCGCCCTCTGCCTGCTATTATGCGGCTCGACCTGCTGCTGTGCCATCCCACCCGCTGCGTACCTGTGCGACGCGACCTCGCCTATGTCGATGCAGACACAGCCTCGCTCCCTTCGGCCCTGGACCAGCCGTGGTGGCCTGCCGCCGCCGCGCTGATCGCCAGCAAAACCGCCGCACAATCACCAGCCGCCACAGCTCCCGCCACGCCGGGCACGGCCCAGAATCCATCCGCCGACGCCGACGAGACCTCCGTCCGGTGGAGTTTCTCCCCGGTCTACCTCCAGCCGGGCCTGGAAGTCGCCGGACTCCTTTCGGCCATCCTCATGGGTCTGCTGGCCGGACTCATCCTCAACATCATGCCATGCGTCCTGCCCGTGGTCAGCCTCAAGCTCTCCGCCCTGCTCAACTCATCGGCCATGGAAAATGAGGCCGATCGAATTAGCGCCTTCCGCGAACACAACATCTTCTTTGCTTTGGGGGTGCTCGCATTTTTCATGGTACTGGCCGCTCTGCTCGGGGCCACGGGCCAGGCATGGGGCGCGCTTTTCCAGAAGCAATGGCTGGTACTGGCCGTGGCCGGTGTGATCCTGATTCTTTCCCTGAGCCTGTTCGGCCTGTTCCATCTGCCTGTCATCGACCTTAAATTCGGCGTGGAGAGCAAGAGTCCCCGTGTCCAGGCGTTCTTCACCGGCAACCTGACCACCCTGCTGGCCACTCCGTGCAGCGGGCCGTTCCTCGGCGGCGTGCTCAGCTGGGCGCTGGTCCAGGGGCCTGCGGTCATCTTCGCGGTCTTCGCCTCCCTCGGCATCGGCATGGCGTCGCCCTACCTGCTCATGGCCCTCAATCCCCGCCTGTCGCGTTTTCTGCCTCGTTCCGGGCCTTGGATCGAATATGTCGAGAAGTCCATCGCCTTCTTCCTGGTCGGAACCGCCGTCTATCTCGTCAGCATCGCCCTGGGCAGCTGGACCCTGCGCATTCTGGCCCCGCTCTGGGCCCTGGCCCTTGGAGCCTGGCTTTGGATGCGCACCAGGACATCCTCCCCGACCTCACGGTGGTCCATCCGTACGTCCAGCCTGGCCCTTCTCGTCGCCCTGGTGGTCTGGACGACGCCGTCGCGCGTCGAAGTTCAGCCATGGGATTCATTCGATCCGGTTCAGCTGAGTCAGCAAATAGGCGAGGACTTGATATTTGTCGACTTCACTGCGGACTGGTGTCCCACCTGCAAGGTCCTAGAAGCCACGGTGCTGAC
>CAMYLL010000452.1 GCA_947259235.1 uncultured Pseudodesulfovibrio sp.
CGAAGGCTTCAGCCATCTCGTTGCCTCCGTGACTGCCCCGGTTGCTTCCGGCTGGAGCGATCGCCGGGTGGGATTTGCACCCACTGGAAAAGCGCCGCCTTATCACGGCGCACACCCAACGTGGACACAACAGCCTGGCGCAACCGTGGTCAAAAAAGCCCACGCCGGAAGCTCGGCATGTTCATTGTACCGCTCACAATCGAGGCAAGGAACTGGACGCATAGTTCCTACTCGCGAGCACTGAGCGGGACCTCTTGGGTTAGGAAGTGGGCAGAATTGAAAGCTACAACGGGCAGCTATATGAAATTCAGAGATTCCACGGATCAACTAGGCAGTAAGAATGCCGAGTTTCGGCCAAATAGGATCAGGTATTGACCGTTCGTTCCTGACAATTAGAATCTGTCTGACTGTGGTTATCCCGTAGCTATGGTCAGGTGCCCAGGATGGTGAGATGGGCAATCCGATCATGCTGGGCACCAGACTTCATTCCAAATCGATCGAGCTGAAATGACTATTATGATGGTGGAACAACGGTTGCCTGCAGATCTACCGATGTGTCATCTCCCACTTGCGCTGCCTCTTGGCGAGGCTTGCGGGCGATGAATGGGCCAAGTTCCTGCAGCTCAAGAAACGTATCGGCCTGACGCCGAAGTCCACTGGCAATCATCGACGGCTGGGTGCGGATCGTGCTGACGACCGTGACACGAAGCCCCTTGCGCTGCAGCGCTTCGATCAATCGACAGAAGTCACCGTCCCCGGAGAACAGCACGATATGATCAAGATGTTGGGACACTCTTGTCCAAAATAGCTTTTGGCTGAAGACGCCCTCCCTCGGATCGTGGCAATAGAGGGTTGCGACACACCTCGTTTTGCGACGCTCACCGGGAGGGCAGGATCATGGCTAAGGTAGCCAGTCTGTTCAGTCAACTTCTTCGCCACTTTCCGCGCACGGAGTTTGCCTCGCTGGTCAAGGAGCACCGGGCCGAACGGCACGCCAAGGGTTTTACCTGTTGGGACCAGTTCGTCTCGATGCTCTTCTGCCATCTAGCCAGGGCGGACTCGCTGCGCGAAATTTGTGGCGGCCTGTCCTGTTGCCTGGGCAAGCTCGCTCATCTCGGCGTGGGCAAGGCCCCGAAACGATCGACGCTGTCCTACGCCAACGAGCACCGTCCCGCGGCCCTCTACGAGAGCCTGTTTTGGGCGGCCCTGGACCGGTTCCGGGGACAGGGCAGCCTCGGCGCACGCAAAGCCCAGTTTCGCTTCAAGAACAAGCTCCTGTCGCTCGATTCGACCACCATTTCCCTTTGCCTGAGTCTTTTCCCTTGGGCCGACTTCCGCCGCGCCAAGGGCGGGGTCAAGGTCCACGTCATGCTTGATCACGACGACTATATGCCCTCGTTCGTGCTCATGACCGAAGCCAGGCGCCACGATGTCAAGGCCGCCAGGGCGATCCATCTGCCGCCCGGCTCTATCGTCGCCATGGACCGTGCCTACAACGATTTTGGCCTGTTCGCCAAATGGGCCGCTGGTGGCGTCTTCTTTGTCACCCGCATGAAGGAGAACACCGTCTACGAGATCACCGAGGAGCGGGACCTTCCCAAGAAGCGGAACATCCTTAGCGACCAGATCATCCGTCTGAGTGGGGTCGAGGCGGCCGCCAAGTGTCCTCACCCCCTGCGCCGCATCGTCGTTTGGGACGCCGAAAAGGAACGCGAGATCGTCCTGCTGACCAATCAACTCGGCTTCGGCGCCACAACCATCGCCGCCATCTATAAGGATCGCTGGCAGATCGAGCTTTTCTTCAAAGCCTTGAAGCAGAACCTCAAGGTCAAGACCTTTGTCGGCACCACCGAGAACGCCCTGCGCATCCAGATTTGGACAGCCCTCATCGCCTTGCTCCTGCTGAAGTGGCTGCACCACCTGTCCAAGGCCGGCTGGTCCCTTTCCAATCTGGCCGCCATGCTCCGCATGAACCTGTTCACCTACCGAGATCTCGAGACGTGGATCGACGATCCCTTCGACACCCCGCCCGAAGTGCCGGGACCGGACCAGTTGACGTTCTCCCTGCCCGGACTTGGACAGCCAACCATCCCAAACCAAGGGGAGACCTCAACTCAAAATCCCGCCCTCACGCCCGCACCTGCCTTCTAGAATGAGGACAAATTTGCCCAACCGAAAACGTTTTGGACAGCAGTGTCGAAATATCAAGAATTGCTGATAGAAGCAATGTCAGCGGAGGTGA
>CAMYLL010000453.1 GCA_947259235.1 uncultured Pseudodesulfovibrio sp.
TGACTGGGCAGGCCCGGGAAGAGCACACAAGCCTCATGGATACTGCAAACCTCGTCACCATACTCCAAGCGTCCATTGCCCCCTTTGTCCTCATCTCGGGCATCGGGCTTCTGCTGCTTTCCATGACCAACCGCATCGCCAGGCCGACCGATCTCATCAGGCGCCTGCTGGACGAGCTGCAAACCGCTCCGCAACGGGATGTCGAGTTTCTCCTGGGCGAAGTGGCCCTGCTGCGCAAGCGCTGCTCCATCATGCGCCGGGCCATTTTTTTCTCCATCATGGCCATTGTCTTCGTCAGCTGCGTCACCTTGCTTCTGTTCGCCAGCCTCCTCTTCAACACATACCTTCATTCCATGGTCGAGCTGTTGTTCGGCGGGTCGCTGGTCTGTCTCATCGTCAGCCTGCTCTATCTGCTCGAAGACATCCGCATCACCCTGCGCTCTCTGGATCTGGAGATCGAACGACGCAAAGGCAGCCTCGGTTAATAGGCGATCTTCTCCAGCGCGTCATCGACCAGCGCCTCGGGTTGATCTCCAGCCTGGATAATGAAGTGGAGCACACTGTAGAAAACAGGCTCCATGACCGCCAGCCGGGCCGAGAGATCACGCCAAACCTGCTCGGCGTCCTGCCCGTCGCTGGCGACCCGAGAAGCCAGGGTCCGCGAATCAGCCATCAAATAAAACACCTTGCCCGCGCCGTGGATATGCGGCTGAACAGCTGGGTCCGCCACCAGATCGTCCGTCAGAATCACGATGGCAGGCTCGCCTACGAGAGCCGCAACTGCCGCCTCGGCGTCGCCAGGGCAGACTGCATCCAGCCCTGTGCGCTGGGCCAAAAGCCGGGCCAGAGCCGCCTTGCCGCTACCCTGCAACCCTATGAGGACCACGGTCCCGGTGTTACGCCAGGCGTCGGCATAGTCCTCACGTCGCTCTCCCTTGCCGTAGCCCTTGGTGGCCTCGGCGTCATCCACTTCGATTACTTCCTTGATCATGTAGTCGTATTGCATTGCGGGAATCCTTGCTGAATGAGAGTTTTCTTTGCGGATACAACTTTATCAAGTAGAGTACCCACAACGCAAACAGTTTGAGAAAGCCTATGCCCAAAGACCTCATACACTTCGCCGTGGCAGAGCGCACGGCCGCCCTGCTCGCCCCGACGCGCTACGCGCCATGCCTCGCGCCGGGGCACGGCCTGCTCCTTGGCGCGGTTTTTAATGACGCCCTGTACTATGCCACACCACCGGGCGGCGCCCCGCTGGAACAATTGGCCCACAGGCTGCACGGCGCAGACGGCGAGGACACCTTCGCCCTGATCCGCATCCAGGCCGAGCATGCGGCCGAGGCCAACACCCCCCTGGCACGAAGCCTCCTCGTTGGCATGGTCTCGCACCTGTTCGCCGATGCGGTCATGCACCCCCTGGTCTGGCATCTGAGCGGAGACTACTACTCCCCCATCCCAGCGGAAAGAACCGCCGCCAGACAGCGACACCGGGCCCTGGAAGCGCTCATGGACATGATCGTCTGCCCGGGCATGCTCGGCCGCTCGCGATACTCCCTGCGCCTCATGCTGCGCCGTTGCCCCCGCATTCTGGACAGCCTGCCCGTGTCCCGGCTGGGCTCCATGGCAAATATGACCCCGAACGCGGCCACCTCCGCCCTGGGCAGGGCATGGGCAACCTACGCCATACTCCAGGCCGCCTACTCCAACCGGTTCCTGGCCCGGACCGCCTTTACCCTGCGCCCCGTGCTCCCCCGTCCGGCCGCCGAGCTGGCAGCCCTGTTCTATGCACCACAACTATTGCGCCAGGCCGATGCGCTCACAGGCCCGGTGACCTTCCTCCATCCGGTAACCGGCCAGCCGAACACCGCCAGCCTGGATGAACTCATGGACCAGGCGGCGGTCAGGGCCGCTGCGCTGTGCCACAGACTGGAGCCCGCCGTCTTCGACTCGGCACGGCTGGACCTCGACGACGCCGGGCCGTCCATGGATGCCGGACTCCCCGCCGTCTCGACCCGGGAGATGCTCCACTTCGCCCGCCCACCATTTCCCCGGCTGGACTGAACATATTATCTTTTCGAGCCGTTGCGCTCACGCCGTAAATAACCTAAAGTTCTTGGATGGAATCACCGTCTAGAAAGGAGCGCACATGAAAAAATACATCATCATCGGCGGCGGCGTCATCATCGTTGGAATCATCACCATGATCACCCTTGCCATTCTCAATCTCGTCTC
>CAMYLL010000454.1 GCA_947259235.1 uncultured Pseudodesulfovibrio sp.
CGCGCTGAACAAGGAGCTGTGTCCCGAATGCGGCGAACCCCTTGTCTTCGAGGAAGGCTGCCACATCTGCAAGTCGTGCGCCTTTACCAAGTGCGGCTAATCGACGAGGAGCGCTAAGCTCGCCAGTTCATTGCCGTTGGAAAAAGGGCAGGCCCTCGCGTGGGAAATCCATGCGTCGGGTCTGCCTTTTTTCGTGCCGCTTTGTACGGGAGAGGATTGGACTAGTGAGCCTGCGGGGGCGACGCCGCGCGGCACGTCGTGCCGGTCAGGGGGCGCGTTCGCGTTCGGCCAGGTGGGTGTCGAAGATTTCCCAGGTTTTCAGAAAGGTCGCGTCGAAGGTCCGGCTCTCAACGTGGGCGCGGGCCTTGCGGCGCATGTATTCGATGCGTTCGGGCGCGTCCACCATGTGCAGGATGGCCCGGAGCAGGGCGTTCGGGTCCCCGGCCGGAATGATCAGCCCGGTTTCGTTTTGCAGTACGTTTTCGCAGGGGCCGCCCTTGTCCGTGACGATGACGGGCAGGCCCGAGGCCTGGGCCTCCAAGACCACGTTGCCGAAGGTGTCCGTGGCCGAGGGAAAGACGAACAGGTCCGAGCTGGCGTAGGCCTGGGCCAGCGTCTCGCCCTTGAGCACCCCGGTGAAGGTGACGGGAGCGGCCTTGAGCCGCCGTTTCATTTCTCCCAGATACGGACCGTCCCCCACCACGATGAGCTGGAGCCCGTCGCGCAGCTTCGCTATCCTGGCGAACGCCTCCGCCAGAACGTCCAGCCCCTTCTCGCGGGAGACGCGGCCCACGTAGAGCAGCTTGGTCCGCCCCTCCACCGCGTATTTGCTGAAATACCCGTTGCGCTTGCCGGGGTGGAACCGGTCGGTGTCCACGCCGCGCGGGTAGGTGACGATCTTGTGCTGGTCGATGCCGTGCTCCGCCAGCTCGAACCGGGTGGATTCGCTGGGCGCGTAGATGACCTGCATCTGGTTGTAAAACCAGCTCATGTAGCGCCAGCAGCCGTCTTCCAGGGCGGAGTCGCTGGTCAGCGCACCCACGTAGTCGGGAAAGGCCGTGTGGTAGGTCCCGTGAAAGGGGAGCTTGAGGATGCGCGAGACGGCCAGTGCAGCCAGACCGACCGGGCCGGGAGTGGCCGCCAGGATGCAGTCGTATTCCTGTTCGAAGCAGTGGGTGAGCATGTCGAGCAGGGGCGGATAGGTCAGCTCGATTTCCGGGTATTCGGGCATGGAAAACCGGCCCACCGGGGCAAAGCTCACCGCGCCGGGAATGTCCGCCTTGGCTCCGCAGGTGATGACGGTCATGTCCTTGCCGTGGCGGGCCACCATCGTGAGCTGCTGGCGGATGGTCCGGGCCACGCCGTTGATCTCGTCAAAGGTATCGGTAAAGTGGGCGATCTTCAGCCCGTCGCCGCTGCGCCGCCGGGCCTTGGGCCGGAACCGGGCCAGGCACTGGCGCGAAAAGGCCCGCTCGCTGGCGAACAGGTCGTAGCCGACGAAATAGGGGGCGAGCAGGGCGTAGAGCGATCCGGCCGAGCCGATGGAGTGGAAGACGTCGAAGAGGTTGGCCCCGAGCACCGAGCTGAGGGTGCGGTCCGCGAAATGGGCCAGCACGCGGTTGGCCGCCAGGGAGACGAAGCGCGACCATTCCCGCTCCAGGGTCAGGATGTCCCGTTCCTCGCCCCGGGCGATGCGCATCAGCTCCGGGTCATGGGCGAAGATGTCACCGGCCTCCTTGAGCAGCATGTCCTGCATGGTCCTGCTCGGGCCGTATTCGAGGTGCAGGGACGCCTTGCCGCGTCCGATGAGCCGCAGGAACCTGTCCACCAGCGTGCCGCTCTCGGTCCGGTCCGGCGAGAGGGCGTGCCTGGCAAAGCGGAAGCACAGGCGTTCGCTGGCCGCGTGGCTCATGGCGCCGATTCGCGAACGGTAGAAGCCGTAGGCGATGCCGTAGAGATTGTGGGCCATGGTCCTGGGCGTGGCCGGAGAGCCGCCGGGCCGGGCCGTATGGTCGTTCACCCCGGCCAGCGCCGCGGCCACGGACGGCTCGCCGTCGAACACGGTGTGCATCCGGGCGATGTTCAGGGAGCTGTGGTCGTCCGAGCCGCCGATGAGCCCTTTCTTCCAGGGTTTTTTCCCGTGGGGGGCGATATCGTACGTGTTGGCCAGGCGCTCCATGTCCGCCGGGGTGAGCCGGGCCAGGACGTCGCGG
>CAMYLL010000455.1 GCA_947259235.1 uncultured Pseudodesulfovibrio sp.
ACGGCAAAGTCTTTTTCGGACTGAAGAAGGTTTACGGCAGAAAAGCCGAGGGAGGTTCGGATGCTTGATAACAGCAATGTCGCGCCGGGCAAAAACAAGACCCTGCGCTGTGCCATCTACACCCGCAAGAGCCACGAGGAAGGGCTCGAACAGGAGTTCAACTCGTTGGATGCGCAACGGGAATCGGCGGAACACTATATCGAAGCCCAGAGGATGCGTGGCTGGACGGCTCTGCCGGATCGCTATGACGATGGTGGTTTCTCGGGCGGGAACATGGAGCGTCCGGGGCTACGCCGCCTGCTGGCGGATATCGACGCCGGGAAGATTGTCCCGCTCGCTGCTGGACTTCATGAAGATGATTGACCTCTTCAACGAGAAGGGTGTCAGCTTCGTCTCGGTCACCCAGCACTTCAGCACCACCGATCCCACCGGCCGGATGTTTCTCGGCATCCTGATTACCTTCGCCCAGTATGAGCGGGAGGTCATTGCCGAACGTATCCGGGACAAGGTGGCGGCAGCCAAGCGCCGGGGAAAATACTGCGGCGGCGTGCCCATCCTCGGGTACGACGTCGACAGGGACAACAAGAAGCTGCTGGTCAACCCCGATGAAGCCAGGACGGTGCAGTACATCTTCCGCCGCTTCATCCAGATCGGCTCGGCCAAGAAGCTGGGCCAGGAATTGAACGAACAGGGATACCGGACCAAGGCCTGGACCACCAAGAAAGGTAAGGTGCGCGAGGGCTCAGAATGGAATACAGGCCACATCTACCGGCTGCTGAACAACCGGATCTATATCGGCGAGATCGCCCACAAGGACCGTAGTTACCCTGGTGAGCACGAAGGAATCATCGACCGGGCGACCTGGGACAAGGTTAAGGCCATCCTAGAGGACAACAAACCGGTCAAGGTGTCAATGGCTAGAACCAAAATGGTCGCCCCGCTGAAAGGCGTTATCCGCTGCGGCCACTGCGGATGCGCGATGGGACCCACCTACGCCCGCAAGAACGGCCGCCACTACACCTATTACATCTGCCAGAAGGACAGCAAGCGGACCGTGAGCCGGTGCCCGCTCAAGCGGATTCCAGCCGGGGACATAGAGCAGGCGGTAATCGAGCAGTTGAGCGCCGTGTTTCGCACGCCGACGCTGGTGGCCAAAACCTACTTCGCGGCCCGGGACATCGAGCAGGCAGAGCGGGAGCGGTTGTTCAAGCAGAAAGCCCAACTCGAGATGGAGCTGTCGCAGGCGCGGGAGCAGGCACTTGAATTGATGAAACCCGGCAACGATCAGTCGGGCAAGGCCGAGATGCTGACGACCGTCAACCGCCAGGCGGTCGAGCTCTCGAAACAACTGACGCACGTGAGCGAGCGATGCAGAGCCTACCGGGGAAACAACATCACGGAACAGGACGTTTCGGAGGCCTTCCAGAATGTCGAGGGCTTTTGGGAGGACCTTTTCCCGGTGGAGCGAAACCGGCTCATCCGCCTCCTGGTGGATAAGGTCGAGATCCGCGAGACCGGAATCGACATGGAGCTGCGCACCAACGGGCTGACAACGCTCATCGCCGAGTTGGCCGGTCTGGCCTGCGAAGTCACTGAACGGAGGGCAAGCCGATGAAAATGAAGCCGACCATTACCGTAGCCGACAACGGCAACCTGCAGATCCACATCCCGATGTTGATCCGGCGCATGCGCGGCCGCAAGACGGTCATCGCTCCCCAGGCCCTGGATGGAGAGATCCCCGGGGCGCAAGAGCTGGTGCAGTCCGCCATCCTCCAGGCGCTGGCAAGAGCCTTTTCCTGGGCCGACATCCTCGAATCCGGCCAGATCAAGTCCATCAGCGAGCTTGCCCGTACCCTCGACGTCGATGGCTCGTATGTGGCCCGCATTCTCAAGCTGACGACCCTGGCCCCCGACATCGTCGAAGCTCTGATCAACGGTGAGGAACCCAATGGGCTCTCGCTGGCCAAACTGACCCAGACCTTTCCCGAGGACTGGATCGAGCAGCGCCGCCAGTTCTGCTTCGTCACCGACTGACGACCGGACCGGAGACCGCCCCAGAGAGCCGACCATCAGCGTCGGCTTTTCTATTTTTTGGGGTAGGAAAGCTGAGTTGACCACGCTTCTTTTCATGGGCGAAGCGGGTGATTTCGAAAAAAACGTCCGGTTGCGGGATCGAACGATGACCTAAGACAACCGCTAAAAACGGCAACCAG
>CAMYLL010000456.1 GCA_947259235.1 uncultured Pseudodesulfovibrio sp.
TGCTGGAGCAGGGCAAGGCCAAGAAGCTCACCGACGGCCGCGAGGGGCGCATCTTTCCGGTCCAGGCCGACGGCCGGGCCCTGCCCCTGCCCGACCAGAGCATGGGCGCGGCCACCATCGCCTTCGGCATCCGCAACATCCTGCCCCGCCAGGACGCCTACCGCGAGCTGCTGCGCGTGCTCAAGCCGGGCGCGCGGCTGTGCATCCTGGAGTTCGGCACGGGCAGCCGCCGGGTGTGGAAGGGGCTCTACAATTTTTATCTCGACACCCTGTTGCCCTTCATCGGCGACCGCATCTCCGGCGACCCGGGCGCGTACCGCTATCTGGCGGAGACCATCAAGACCTTTCCCGACGAGCGGTCCCTGGCCCGGGAGCTGGCGGACGCGGGTTTTGCCCGGGTCTACCATGTGCCCATGATGTCCGGCATCGTCTACCTGCACGTGGCGGAAAAGCCCGCAGAGGGCGCGACCGTTTTGCAGGAGCCCGTCGTTCCGAAAGAGGTCGCTCCAAAAGAGGTCGCGTCGAAAAAGACCGCTCCGGAACAGGCGGCGAAAGCGGCCTCGGCACAGGTGATTGCGCCTGATACGACGGATGCCGAACCCAAGAAGTCCGCCTCCACTAAAAAGACGCCCAAGAAGCGGCCGGAATCCAAGGGAAAACCCGTTACAAAGAAAAAGGCCGCCCCGAAAAAGGCGGCTAAAAAAGGCTCGAAAAAGGCAGGCAAGGCCAGGGCCTCGGGCAGGAAGGACGGCTAGGCCGGGCTCCGGGCAGGCATGCCCTTGTGGACAGGCGGCCCGTTAAAAGGATAAGGAGCGGCCCAAGGAAATGATCAGCAGGCCGAGGATCATGGCCGCCAGGCCGATGAAGCGAAGGAATTTCGCGGGCTGGGTGGCCAGCCGCAGCAGTATGCGCGGCATGCGCTCGGCAAAGAGAAAGTAGGGCACGCCCTCGAAAACGAAAGCCAGCCCCACGGCCGTGACAAGAAGAGACCAGTCGATGTTCATACGGCATTAGTAGCCGGGAACACGGCGCGTGTCCACCAGCCGCACGGAGCAGGAGATTTGAATATGAGCATGGTGACCTTTGAGAGTTTGAAGAGCGGGGAAGACTGCATCGCCGTGGTCGGGCTGGGCTATGTGGGCCTGCCCCTGGCCGTTGCCCTCGGGCGTCACTTCCGCGTGGTGGGAGTGGACGTCTCCGAGCGGCGCGTGGCCGAGCTCGAGGCGCGCCGCGACCGCACCGGCGAGGTGGATTTCGCCACCGTGGGCGATGATGTGAATCTGACCTTCACCGCCAACCTGTCCGCCCTGGCCGACGCCCGGCTCATCCTGGTGGCCGTGCCCACGCCCATCGACGAGTACCGCTCGCCGGACCTGCGCCCCGTTGTGGGCGCCAGCACCTCGGTGGGGACCTATCTCCAGCCGGGCAGCGTGGTGGTCTACGAGTCCACGGTTTTTCCCGGGCTGACGGAAGACATCTGCATCCCGATCCTCGAAGAGGAATCCGGGCTGACCTGCGGCCGGGACTTCTCCGTGGGCTACTCCCCCGAGCGGATCAACCCAGGCGACAAGGTCCACCGGCTCGAGACCATCGTCAAGGTCGTGGCCGGGCTGGACGAGGACACCGGCAGGCTCCTGCAGGACGTCTACGGAACCATCGTCACGGCGGGCACGCACCTGGCCGCGAACATCCGCACGGCAGAGGCGGCCAAGGTCATCGAGAACACTCAGCGCGACCTGAACATCGCCCTGATGAACGAGCTGGCAATGATCTTCGACCGCATGGGCATCGACACCCTGGACGTGCTCGAAGCGTCCGGCACCAAATGGAATTTTCTTCCCTTCCGGCCCGGTCTGGTGGGCGGCCACTGCATCGGCGTGGACCCGTACTATCTGACCTTCAAGGCCGAGGCCATGGGCTTTCATCCCCAGGTCATCCTGGCTGGTCGTCAGATCAACGACTCCATGGGCAAGTTCATAGCCGAGGCCGTGGTCAAGCGGCTGATCAAAGCGGACGTCAAGATCCAGGGGGCCAGGGTCGGCGTCCTTGGCGTGACCTTCAAGGAGAACGTGCCGGACCTGCGCAACACCCGCGTGGTGGACATTCTGGCCGAGCTCGGGGACTACGGGATCACCACCCTGGTCCACGACGCCATGGCCGACACGGAGGAGGCGCGGCAGGAGCTGGGCATAGAACTGTGCGCGCTGGACGAC
>CAMYLL010000457.1 GCA_947259235.1 uncultured Pseudodesulfovibrio sp.
CGACGTTGGCGTAGGTCAGGTTCTTCTTGATCTCGTCCCAGTTGGCTCCCTTGGCCCGGGCATCGATGCCCACCGGGCGCAGCATGCCACACACGGCCAGGGCCAGGGCCTGACGCAGGCTGTCCTTGGCGTTGTATATGATGTCGAACTCCGCCCGCTGCCCGTCCTTGACCAGGATACCGTCCGCGCCGGGAGTCCACCCGCCCGCGGCGAGGATGGCCCTGGCCTTGGCCGGGTCGTTGTCCTTGAACCGGATGGACGGCTGATCCCAGGGCAGGTTGTCGGCCACGCCGTAGGCCGGGGAGCCGAACCCTTCGAGCACGCCCTCCACGAGCAGTTCGCGGTCGATGGCGTAGTTCACGGCCTTGCGGATGGCCTTGTCGGCGGTGACGGCATTGCCTATGGCGTAGCCGCTGGGGGTCTTCTCTCCCGCGTCAGGATTCATGGGGAACATCAGCCCCCGGTTGTCCACGGATTCGACCACGTGCAGCTTCATGCCGGGGATGGTCTGCTTGGCCAGGGAGGAAGGCACGCCGACCATGTGCACCTTGCCCGCCTTGGCCGCGGCAAAGGACGTGTCCTCGTCCGTGAACAGGAAGACCACGCGCTTGAAGGCGGGCGGCGTGCCGTAGTAGTGGGGATTGGCCGCCACGATGAGCTGCTGGCCCTCGGCCCAGTTGACCATGACGTAGGGGCCGGAGCCAACGGGATTCCTCGCATAGCCGGGGCCATAGGCGTGCTTGGGGACGATGCCCAGGGTGATGAGATTGTTGACGAAGGTGATCTGCGGCTCACTGAGCCTGAGTTCCAGGGCGTAGGGTCCGGTGGCCACGGCTTCCTTGAGGGCGGTGACGTCCGTCTTGCCCGCAGCCTCGGCCGCCTTGTTGAAGGTAAAGGCCACGTCCTCGGCCGTCAGGGGTTCGCCGTCGGAAAACACGGCGTCCTTGCGGATCTCCACGCGCCAGGTCAGCCGGTCCTCGGCAAGCTCCCAGCTCGTGGCCAGCTCGCCCACGATCTTGAGATTCGCGTCACGCCTGAGCAGCGTGCTCTGAAAGAGCGGATGCCCGTACATACCCCAGCCCATCAGGGGATCATACCCCTCCGCGCTCTCGCCGCCCACGGCCAGGACCAGCTCGGCCGGTTTTTCCTTGGCCCAGGCCGACGAGCCGCCGACAACCATTGCCATCATGACCAGGACAGCCGCAACACGCCGCCACCCCCGGGAACCACACTGCATCATCACACCCTCCATTACGGACATCGTCGCACTCGATTCACGTCATCGCGTGCCGTTTCATCACCACAGCCGACCGAAACAGCGTTGCCAAAACGATGCTCCGACGCACAAGCGCAAAGACACCGACCAAAAAGGCACGCCAAAAGAACTAATGTTAATTTTGAAAATCATACTCAAAGAGTACGTATTACTTATTGGTAATACGTGACACTAGTCAACAAAAAATTCTCGCAGGCCCTCTCCTGCCTGGAACCGTTATGCCGACCGGCCACGCATGGGCATGGACAGGCCGGGTCACGGACATGCGAGAAGATGAGAGCGAGCGCTCGACGCACGCGCCAGCGAAAGGAATGACATGGAGGAAGGAGAAGAGCACTCCGTCAGGGACTTGCATCAAAAAACCGCCCACGGAGAACCCGTCAGGCGGCTTTTTCAGTGGCGGCAAGGGAGAAGACCCTCACCAGTCGGACCTCGGGTTCTCCGAAGACGGGGAAAGACCGAACTCAGGCCGCGTTGACCGGCACGAGGACACGGAGCCTTTCCGGCAGCCGCTTGGCGGTCATGAAGTTCTGAATTCTCATCAGCGCCGTTTCGGTGACCTCTGTGCCATCGGCCATGATATGGACCTTGTCCGTGCTCCACAGCGCCTCATCAAGGACCATGCCCGGACGCAGCTCCCCGAGCTCCAGCTCGCGCCGCACAAACCCGTCGTCCCCGGCTGTGCCCAGTTCCAGGACGTCGAGCACCTTGAGGTCATAGACCCCTTGTCGGGTGCGCAGCATGTCGATGGCATCCTGCTTGTCCATTCCCCCCTGGGTCAGGGAGTCGTAGTCGAGGCACGCCTTGAGGATGCGCGCCTCAATGGGCAGGGTCGGATTGTCCGCCAGGGAGTCGTGCTGGTGCAGGATGATCTCGGAAACCTTGCCCATGCGGGGGATGTGCGACAACATTCCGGAAGTGACTAC
>CAMYLL010000458.1 GCA_947259235.1 uncultured Pseudodesulfovibrio sp.
AGAAGCGATCTTGATGAATCCTTGATGAGCTGAACATTCACCCTATAGGGTTCCTCCAGAACGGAGAGCAGGAGCAGCTCGGTCATTCCGAGCACCCCGTTCATGGGAGTGCGCAGTTCGTGGCTGATGGTTGAGAGAAAGGATATCTTGGCCCGGTCGGCCGCCTCCGCCGCCTTCCGGGCCTCCCGCAGGCGCGAGGCCGTCAGCCCCCTGTAGACGCCCACCTCCACCGCGGCCAGGAGCAAGTCCGGCGTTACCGGCCGGGCCAGACACGCCATCGGTCCGTCGGCGCAGGCCGCCGTGCGCACCTCCTGCACATCGACGGCATCCATCACAAGGACAACCGCCGCGTCGTGACGTTTGGAAACGGTCTCGGCACAGGCGACAGCTTCGGCCAATCCGCCACCAGACGGCAAATTAGCCAGGATGACCTGCGGTCTCGCCGAGACGACATCGCCACCGGCCGCTCCAAAAGCACTGCCGAAAACTCGATACCCTGCGTGCTCAAGGGTTTCACGATACTCCTGTCGCGACCGATCGTCGTCGCCCAGCAGCAATACTCTCGTCTGATTCATGAACTCGCCGCTCCACCCCGGCCGCGCCCGTTGTTGTCGATAAAAGCTCTGACCGTTTCATACCATAAGCCGCTTCCAAGCGTAAGCCCTGGGAAAAGGCTCACAATCAACATTCTTGATCAAAAACAGGGAAAACAGTGCAAAGGCGAACAATCATCGATGATGATCGATAATCGACGCACCAAAACCATCTATTATTCAATGTTTAAAAACAAACACAGAACTAAAGCCAGCCAGCTTACACCCAAGAGGACGAACTCGACGATTCGCCCATCTTGTTTTTTATTCGGTTTGAAGCTAAAGAGGAATGTCGCTTTGTGAACATGTCTTCTGGTTCACCCGACAAAAACAATGGCACCAAAGACCCGATACCGCCGTTTTAACCCGGACGGCGGCCAGGGCGTGGGGATAACAAACCAACTTTAGTTTCCTGGAGGAAAGGATGAAACGCGTACTCAGCCTCGTGGCGATTCTCAGCACCCTTATTTTTCTCGTCGCATGCGGACAGCAGCCGCAGCAGAAAGAGGGCGGTGAAGCCCCGTCCGCCAAGCAGGACATGAATGTCCGCCTGGAGCTCAGCAAGGCCTCTGCCCTTGAAAAGATCATGCAGCGCGGAACCCTGCGCGTCGGCCTCGAAGCCGGCTACATGCCCTTTGAGATGACCGACAAGAAAGGCGCCATCGTCGGCTTCGACGTGGACATGGTCACCGAAATGGCCAAGGCCATGGGCGTGAAGCTTGAAGTGATCAACACCGCCTGGGACGGCATCATCCCCGCCCTGCTCTCCGACAAGTTCGACATCATCGCTTCCGGCATGACCATCAACCAGGAGCGCAACCTGAAGATCAACTTCGCCGATCCTTACATCATTGTCGGCCAGACCGCGCTGATCAACGCCAAGGACGCCGACAGGATCAACACCTGGAAAGACCTGAACGCCGAAGGCATCATCATCACCTCCAAGCTCGGCACCACCGGCGAACAGGCCGTCAAGCGCCTGCTGCCCAAGGCCACGTACAAGTCCTTCGAGACCGAGTCCGAGGCCATGCTCGAAGCCCTCAACGGCAAGGCCACCGCCACCGTCTACGACCTGCCCATGACCTCCATCTTCTACGCCGAGCGCGGCAAGGACGGCGGCATGAAGTTCCTCAACGAGCCCTTCACCTACGAGCCGCTGGGCTGGGCCATCAACAAGGGTGACCCGGACTTCCTGAACTGGCTGAACAACTTCCTGCGCCAGACCAAGAACGACGGCCGCTACGAGACCATCTACAACAAGTGGTTCGGCAGCAACGACTGGCTCAAAGACGTCCAGTAACCGCATATCCATGACCTGCCGGGGATCGCGCAAACGATCCCCGGCCTTTTTTTCTATGCTTTAATCCATAGAGTTTTTTCAATGAACGATACAATCCAAAATCTCACCAGGGGGATTCCCAGCCGGAACACCCTTTGGAAGCTCCTCTTTTTTGCGGGACTGGCCACGCTGTGCTTCGGCTTCTACATCGCCACGGAGCAGGCCAACTACATCTGGCACTGGAACCGCATCCCCAGATATTTCTACTACACGGACACAGTCAACGTGCGTGCCGAGGTAGAGGGAAAAGTCACCAATATCACCCACAAA
>CAMYLL010000459.1 GCA_947259235.1 uncultured Pseudodesulfovibrio sp.
AGGAGGTTTGCGCGCACGGTCCAGTGGGGGAAGAGGTGGCCCTCCTGAGGGACGTAGCCGACGCCGCGAGCGTCCGGCGGCGCGAAGCGGCTCTCGTCGCTATCGAGCCAGACTTCGCCGTCCAAGACGATCCGGCCGGTGGCCCTGCGGTCGAGACCGGCGAGGGTGCGGAGCAGGCTCGACTTTCCGGCTCCGGAGCGACCGAAGACGCCGGTGACGCCGTCGCCGACGGTATGACGCACGGTCAGCTCAAAGCGCTCGAGCGGAAGCCGCAGGTCGATCTCGAGACTCATCGCTGGCCCTCCGGCAGGCGGCGGCGGGCCAGGGTCTCAGCCGCCAGGATGGCGCAGAAACCCAGCACCAGGGCGAAGCCCATCAGCAGATCGCCACGGGCCCGGTCGCCCACCTGCTGGGCGCTGAAAATCGCGGAAGCGAGCGTCTGGGTGCGTCCGGGGATGTTCCCTGCCAAGGTCACGGTGGCGCCGAACTCCCCGAGAGCGCGGGTGAAGCCGAGCAGTGTCGCACCCACCAACCCGCGCGCCGCCAGCGGCAGGGTGACTCGCCGGAAGGTCGCGGTGCGGCTCCAGCCCAGGGTGCGACCCATCATCTCCAGCTCCGGGTCGACGCCCTCGAAGGCCACCCGCATCGTCCGCACCACCAACGGCAGCGACATCACTCCGGCGGCCAGCACCGCGGCCTTCCAGGTCAGGAGGATCCCGAGATCGAAGCCGAGGCTGTCGCGTCCCAGGGGTCCCTCGACGGCGAGGACCCGGAGATTTTCATGCTCAAACGACTGGGCCAGGGCAGCAAGTCCGCCATCCAGCGCATTTGACCGGTCGGGAGCGGCGGCCGCCAGCGCCCCGCTCCCCTTCGCGCCGCCCCACAGACCGCCAACCCTCACCCGGAATCTCATCATGTCCATAAAAGACTGCCTGCGCTTCGACAAGGAACCCGTCTTTCTCATCGACGGGACCGCCCTCTTCTACCGGGCCTTCTACGCCCGCGCCGACCTGAAACGCGCGGACGGATTCCCGACCAACGCCATCAACACCACCCTGCGCGTGCTCATGAACCTGCTGCGCGATGAAAACCCGCGTTACGTGGCCTTCATGATGGACGGCAAGGGACCCACCTTCCGCCACGAAATGTATGACCGCTACAAGGCCCAGCGCCCGGCCATGCCCGAACCGCTGGCCCAGCAGATCGAGCCGGTGCGACGCGGCGTGGAGCTGCTGGGGGTCAAGCTCATCGTCTCCGACGGAGTGGAAGCGGACGACTGCATCTGCGCCCTGGCCCAGCGCTACAAGGCCGAGCATCCCGTGGTCATCATGGCCTCTGACAAGGACCTCAAGCAGTGCCTGGACCACAACGTGGTCATGCTCAACCAGGCGGGCAAGACCGAGAAGGTCATCACCCTTGAGAGCTTCCGCGAGGAAGAAGGCATGGAGCCGTGCCAATGGCCCGATTTCCAGGCCATCATCGGCGACTCGGCGGACAACATCCCCGGCATCCCCAAGGTCGGACCGGTCACGGCCCGCAAGATCATGGAGACCTGTCCAACCCTGGAAGACCTGCGCGAAAACTACGCCTCGCTGCCCGTCAAGCTGCGCGAGAAGGTCGAGCCCGAGCTGGACAACGTCTTTCTCTACCGCGAGCTGACGCGCATGAAGACCGACTGCTGCGACAACCCGGTGGACGACTTCCTGATCCAGCCCATGGACCTCGACGCGCTGCACACCTTTCTCGACGAGTTTGAACTGCACGGCTTGAAACGCGGACTGCCCCGGAGCGCGCCCGGAACCGTAGCCCGGAGCAGCGCGGCGGCAAAAGCGACCACCGCCGGAAGCCAGCCCCAGGCCACCGAACAATTCTCCCTCTTCGGCACGCCCAAGGCGGAGCCGAAGCAGGAAGCACCGCTGAACGTGACCGAGGCGGCCACCGTGGGCGACCTTCCCGCCCTGGCCGGAGAGGACGTGGGCCTGCTCTTCGAAGACGACGCCTTCTTCATCGGTCTGGGCGACCGGGAATACCGCTACGCAGGCCCGGCCGATGCGCTGGTGCGCGCCCTGGAGCACGCCTCCATCGTGGCCACGCCCAGCGTGCAGGAACTGCTCCGGGCCGACCGTGCCTGGAATTACCTGCTCTCCTCCCAGTGGTTCGACCTCAGCCTCGCCGCCTACCTCCTCGACCCCGAGGCGCGCA
>CAMYLL010000460.1 GCA_947259235.1 uncultured Pseudodesulfovibrio sp.
GCCGGCTATCCGGCGGTCATGATCACCGACACCGCCCTGTTCCGCTATTCCCGGTATCACGCCCCCGGGGACACCCCCGACAGGCTGAACTACCCGGAAATGACCCGAGTGGTCGATGGACTGGTCGGCATGGTGGAAGATTTGGTCGGCGGGTATGAGAATAAGGAAACAATCCTGTAGGTGTTTTTTCGTTTCGCAGGTCTTCGGGTAATCAACCGATGATGGGCAAGCAACAACAATCCACCGGGAGGAAGACATGCCCCAACCGCTCAAGGTCGTCCAGTTCGGGATGGGTGCCATCGGTCAGGGGGTGGTTCGATATCTGTTGCACCGAAAAGAGGTCGTCCTTGTGGGGGCCATCGACCATTCCCCACTGCTGATTGGCCGGGACATCGGAGACATCCTCGGCCTGCAGAAACCGACCGGCATCAAAGTTGGAGCCGATGCGGACGATATTCTCGGCAGCAGTGACGGGCAAGTGGTCATCCTCACCACGACATCCAGGCTTCCCAGGCTGGAAGACCAGCTGCGCCTTTGCCTCAGCTATGGCAAAAACGTCATCTCCTCAGCCGAAGAACTCATCTATCCCTGGGCCAAATATCCCGCCTTGGCGCGAAGCCTCGACGAAGCAGCCCGCGCAGCCGGGGTAACCCTTCTGGGGACCGGTGTCAACCCGGGCTTTGTCATGGACACGCTGCCCATTCATTTATCCGGGGTTTGCAGCCACGTCGAATCTATCCGGGTCCAGAGACACCAGAACGCCTCACTGCGGCGGCTTTCCTTCTTGGTGAAAATCGGTGCAGGCCTGTCCCCTGTCGTATTCGAAGAAAAGGTGGCCGAGCACCAGCTAGGCCACCTCGGTTTTGCCGAATCGATGCAGATGATTGCCGCCAGCCTCGGCTGGCATCTGGAACGGACCGATGAGATTATTGTTCCGCATATCGCCACAATGGATATGCAATGTCCCGCCATGCGGGTCGCCACAGGCCAAGTGGCGGGCATCTGCCAGACGGCAACAGGCTACACCAGGGACAAGGCGGTCATCACCCTGGAGCTGCAGGCATGGCTTGATCACCCCTCGCCGACAGACTCCGTCTCCATCGATGGCGATCCGCCACTGCACTCCAAGATCAGGGGCGGCGTCCATGGAGACACGGCCACCTGCGCCATATTGGCCAACGCCCTGCCCCGGGTGGTTCACGCCCCGCCGGGGCTGAAAACCATGCCCGAGCTAGGCCTGGTTTCCTGTGTTGCAGGGTGAGTTTCGCGTGGTTCCGGTGCGCGTCCGAAGGTCTTTTTTAATCGGCATCCAAGGGCTTCTTGAACACCGCGCTCACCTCCACGTCGACCAGGTTGCCCACCTTGACGAGCAGGAAAACGCGCGGTGGCTTGATGCCGAAATCTTTGAGAGAAACCTCGAAGGCGAAATCGAGCCGAATCTCCTCTTCTGTATCGACAAAGCGGGTGACCCTGGCGGAAACCGGACGGCTGGCATCACGCAGGATCAGGTCTAAGCCCAACCTCGCCTCACTGCCTTGGGCCGTCATCTGCGTCAGCAGCTTGCGGGCATCGATGGCGCCGATGCGGCCGCGCACCATCGGCCAGGTGGCGCTGTCGAACATCTTGCGCATATCCCGGTCCCGCGCGCCGATCCCCGTGGTCATGCCGTCAATCGGCACCAAAACCTCGCCCTCGGGGAGAACTTCCGCCCGGCTCAGGTCGTTATTGACTTCGACCACAAAGGGGGTGCAGGATCCCGAGCCGTCGAAATTAACAAATGTCGAAGTCCCGTGAAAACGGATGTCACAATCCCCCTGCAGGGTGGCGCTCCAGACCGGAGTGGCCAGCAGAAGGGCCGACAGCACGCTGAGCAGCAGCTTCATATCCGTCCCCTTTCTACTGGCATTATAACGCCGGGGATGGCCCTGACAAGCAGCCACAAAATGCCCCCACCCCGGTACTCTTCATTGCAGACAGCCCGATGGCGTACAATAGAAGTATAAGAAACATCCCCATGGGGAGAAAGGAGCACCAACGATGAGAAACCTTATTTTGACAGCGGTTTTTCTGGTAACCGCATCGATTCTTGCCGGAGCGGGTTACGATGCCCCAGAAAGGTCTCCCGAAACCATTTATGAAAACTCTGAAGGACAGCAAGTCAGGGGCAACTGGTCTTCTGGCGACAACATCATCGAGA
>CAMYLL010000461.1 GCA_947259235.1 uncultured Pseudodesulfovibrio sp.
GCTCCTTCACCGGGGCCACGGCCATGCGCAAGGGCCGGTTCGAGCAGGCCAACAAGGGCACGCTCTTTCTCGACGAGATCGGCGAGCTGACCCCGGAGCTGCAGGTCAAGCTGCTGCGCGTGCTCCAGGAGCATCAGATCGAGCGCGTGGGCGGCGGCGAGACCTTTGACGTGGACATCCGCATCGTGGCGGCCACCAACAAGAACCTCCAGGACGCCGTGTCCCGGGGCGAGTTCCGCGAGGACCTGTTCTACCGCCTCAACGTGGTTTCCATCTTCATGCCTCCCCTGCGCGAGCGGCGCGAGGACATCCCCCTGCTGGCCGCCCATTTCCTGGACAAGTACACCAAGGAGAACCAGGTGGAGATAGCCGGGTTCTCCAGCGCGGCCATGGACTATCTGACCGCCTATGAATGGCCGGGCAACGTCCGCCAGTTGGAGAACGTGGTCGAGCGCTGTACGGTGCTGGCCCGCTCGGACACCATCGGGGCGGACGACCTGCCCCCGGAGATCAAGGACGAGGAAGCGCAGTTCAAGAGCGCCGTGGACCTGCTCCCCTCGGAGCTGAACCTGGCCGAGACCATGGACAAGATCGAGGGCGCCCTGGTCAAGCGCGCCCTGGTCAGGGCCGATTTCGTCCAGGTGAAGGCCGCGGAGATGCTCGGCCTCTCCAAGAGCAATCTGCAGTACAAGCTGAAGAAATACGAACTGACCGGCAAGGCCAAATAGATGCTTCTCTTCGACGCCCCCTATGTTTCGGAATATCTGATCCGCACCGCCCAACGCCTGGGCCAACCCGTGCTGGACCGGCGCGATCCGGCGTCCGTCGCAACCCCGGCCGGGACCATCGACGAGGCGGAGTTCGCCCGGCGGCTCGGCGCGGGCGAGCGCGTGCTGGCCAATTCGGAGAACTCTCTGGACCTCGTTCTCCGTGCGGTTCCGGGTGGCGAGCTGGCCCGCCGGATAGAGCTGTGCAAGGACAAGGCCCGTTTCAGGGAGGCCACGGCCGCGCTCTATCCCGGCTACCGCTTCTGCCGGGTGCGGGCCGACGAGCTGGACTCCTTTGATCCGGCAGGGTTTCCCAAGCCCTTTGTGATCAAGCCGTCGCGCGGGTTTTTCAGCCTCGGGGTTCACGTGGTCTGCTGCGACGACCAGTGGCCGGCCGCTGCCGCCGCCCTAAAGGCGGAGCGGGCGACCATGAACGCCCAGTATCCCCGGAGCGTGGTGGACGGGGCGGAGTTCATCGTCGAGGCGGTCATAGACGGCGAGGAGTACGCCATCGACGTCTACTACGACGCGCAGGGCGAGCCGGTGATCACCAACATCCTGCACCACCGCTTTGCCTCGGCCGACGACGTCTCGGACCGGCTCTACTACACCTGCACCGACATCCTGCGGGAGCGGCTCGGGCCGTTCTCCAGCGCCTGCCGCGACATCGGCCGGGCCTGCGGGCTGCGCGACTACCCCATGCACCTGGAGGTGCGGGTGGACGCCGCCGGGCGGCTCATTCCCATCGAGGCCAACCCCCTGCGCTTTGCCGGATGGTGCGTGGCCGACCTGACGGCCCACGCCTGGGGAGTCAACCCATACGAATGTTTCCTGACGGATACCCGGCCGGACTGGCCCGCCATCCTCGACGCGACTGACCGGGAGCAGCCCGGCGCGGTCTTCGCCATGGTCATCGGCGACCTGCCGCCCGGCGTGGACGCAGCGGCGGTGAAGCGGGTGGACCACGACGGGTTCGCCGCCCAGTTCGACACCGTGCTTGAGCTGCGGCGCATGGACCACACGGCCTATCCGGTCTTTGCCATGGCCTTTGTCCGGACCACCCTGGCGCGGATGGACCGGCTGACCGCCATCACGGAAGCGGACTTCGCGCCCTTCATCACCTCCCGGGCATAGCCGCCCGGGCGGCCGTGCCGCTCACTATTGAACGCCCAAATAAAAAGGCCGATGAGAATCCAAGGCGTTTTTTATACATGGTGAAATCACAAGCGGAAACCGCCTCCGGCGGCCAACGGGCTGTAACCCTTTGGAATCCCACTCTCGCCTTCGGCGAAAACTTTCTTTAAATGGGGGCCTGCTGTCGACCGCACCAACCCGGAAAAATCTCTTAGCCTGCAAGAAGCCCCGAAACCGTTGTGGTTCGGGGCTTCTTGCATATTTATCAACAGGTATGGA
>CAMYLL010000462.1 GCA_947259235.1 uncultured Pseudodesulfovibrio sp.
GATCAAGTTGACGGGAATCAGTTTGCGGCCAGCGCGATCCAGATCGCGCGCAATTCTCTCTTCACGTTTGGTGTTATCGGCGACTACCATTTCAACGCCCAACTCTTGGATCTTGTCGAGCACTCTTTGGTCCGAGAAGACACGCTTCTCGTTAAGTTTGCAGGTCAGTCACCAATCGGCCGTGTAGTCAATCCACACGACTTTTTTCTTCTTGGCCAGCGTATATTTGATTTTGCCTGGGTTCCATTCCTGCCAGGGCAAACCACCTGCCAAATGTTCAGACTTCTGCATTGACACCTGTCTGGCTGCGTCGTAACACATCCACAGACCGAGTGCCGCGATCATGAGCGGCATCACAAAACCGAACCTTCTGCGCGTAAAGGGCTTAACGTGGGGTGGCGACCAATGCCCGTATAAATAAGCGGCCAATCCCAATACAACCAACGCCATGGCTAACCACGAAAGCCCCGCCACGCCCGTTTGCGTTCCAAAGGTTTTCATGAAAAAGGCGATGCAGATGATGAGCAGGGCCACGCCGGTGTAGAGCGGGTCGATGATGAACGCGCCGTCCAGCGCAAAGCGGCGGGTGGAAAACGGCGCGAGAATCTGCGTGCCGTATGTGGTGATCAGGTCGAGCCAGACATGGGTCAGTATCAGGCCGTAGGCGAGGACGGTCGTCTTGGCGAAGGATGTCCTGGGCGAGGCGACCCGGTAGAAGGCGGCGGCCAGCAGGGCGAGGATGAAACCGCCGAGAAATGATGTGGAGATGCCCCGGTGGTGCAGAAGGTTGAATTCCGGGTCGCCGTTGCCGAAGAAGATGTCGATATCCGGGAGCAAGGCGCAGAGCACGCCGAAGGGCACAAGAAACCGGGACTGTGGGAACCACCGGCGGGCTGCCAGTGCGCCCATGATGCCTGATGAGCAATGTGTGATGGGGTCCATTCAATCCAGATACGCGACCGTTGGGAGTTTGTAAAACAAACTTGCGGTTTGTGCCTGCGGCGGGTAGGTTTCCCGAAACGATCAAAGGAGCGATAGACCATGTTGAAACCGTCCGCCGGTGTGGCTCTTGAAGGCATACCTTATATAATCATCGCCGCATTTACGACTCTGATATTTGCCGTCATCGACTGCTGGCCCATGGCCGTCATTGGGCTTGGTGTCACCTGTTTTGTCGGGCATTTCTTTCGCGATCCAGAGCGCGTTGGACCGGAAGATGCCGAAGCCGTGTGTTCGCCTGCCGACGGCAAGGTCATCAAGGTCGGCCACGCCCCGGACCCGGTGACCGGCGAGGAGCGTCAGGTTATCTGCATTTTCATGAACGTCTTCAATGTCCACGTGAACCGCATGCCCGTTTCCGGCAAGGTTGAGCTGGTTCGTTACATCCCGGGCAAGTTCTTCAACGCCTCCTTTGACAAGGCGAGCACTGATAACGAGCGCAACGTGGTCGTCGTCACCGGCAAGGGCAACCAGCGCTTCACCATGGTCCAAATCGCCGGGCTGATCGCGCGCCGCATCGTTTGCTGGGCCGAGCCAGCCGACAAATTGAAGCGTGGCGAGCGGTTTGGCCTGATCAAGTTCGGCTCAAGAGTTGACCTTTACATGCCTGATGGCTATGTATCACTTGTGTCCGTCGGCGAAAAAGTCGTTGCGGGCGAGACCGCCCTGGCGGAAAAGCGCAAGGCGTAAACCAGGGCAGAACGGATAACAGATCGAGTTGGTTGGATAAATGAGCTTGCCGCGACATAAAAGCGTCTATCTGCTGCCGAACCTGCTGACCATGGCCAGCCTGTTCCTCGGCTTTCTGGGACTGACCTGGGCTATTCAGAGGGACTATGCCTCCTGTGACCTGTGCATCCTGGCGAGCTGTGTGTTCGACGGCCTGGACGGCAAAGTGGCGCGGCTCACCAACACCACCAGTGAATTCGGGGTACAGCTCGACTCCCTCGCCGATCTGGTCGCCTTCGGCGTCGTTCCCGGCGTGATGTCCTACCTGTGGATGCTTGAGGAGTTTGGCAGACTGGGCCTCATGGCCGCCTTTCTTTTCATGGCTTGCGGTGCATTGCGGCTTGCCCGCTTCAATGTCCAGGTGGCCAGCACCTCCAAGAAGCATTTTGTCGGCCTGCCTATTCCGGCCGCTGCCTGCACCCTGGCCACGCTGGTCCTTTTCACCGAGTAT
>CAMYLL010000463.1 GCA_947259235.1 uncultured Pseudodesulfovibrio sp.
GCATACAGTCCTGTACGATTGCGGCAGCCTCTTCATCGGGCGCGGTCACCAGTCGCGTCGACACGTCGGCTACCAGCTCCTGGAATCGTCGCCGCTGCGCGAGCGCCGCCTCGGTCTGTCCATCAAGCAGACCAAGGAAGAAGCCGTCGGCGCGACCGGCGGCGCCCGCAAGCCCAAGAGCTTCGGCGGCGGCGGTGTCGATGCCGGCTCCACCCTGGGCGACCTGCTCCGCGAAAAGCTCGAGGAAGCCGCCAGCGACATCCTCGAAGAGATCGCTGAGGAAGAGGCCAAGGTCGAGGCAGCTCCCGAAGTTGCTGAAGCTCCGGCCGAAGCCCCTGCTGAAACTGCCGAGCCTGCCGAAGCCGCCGACGAAGCCGACGAAGCCGCCGACGAAGAAAGCAAGTAGGGCAACCCCATGCGTTTGGAAGGAACCAATACCCGTTTCTCCCAGCGCCACCCCTTCATGTTCGGGGTGATGATGATACTACTGGCCGTGGTCCTCCTTTTGGGGGCCACGGCCTTTTTTCGCGCCATGGGCTGGACCTCGGGCTCGGGCGACCTCTCTTTCGGGCGTGACAAGCTCGGGGTGGTGACCATCGAGGGCATGATCCTCGACTCGGGCGATGTGGTGGAGTGGATCCGCACTCTTAAGGACGACGACGCGGTCAAGGGTGTGCTCCTGCGCGTGAATTCGCCCGGCGGAGCCATTGCGCCGTCCCAGGAAATTTATCAGGCAGTCTCCGCCCTGGCCGCGGTCAAACCCGTTGTGGCCTCCTATGGCACTGTGGCCGCCAGCGGCGGCTATTACGCCTCGGTCCCGGCCCAGGTCATCATGGCCAATCCCGGCTCCATCACCGCCTCCATTGGCGTCATGGCGGAGTTTGTCACCGTGGCCGAGGCCCTGGAAAAGCTGGGCATCAGGCCCGAGGTGCTGACCACGGGCAAGTACAAGGCCGCCGGAACCCCCTTGCGCGAGCTCTCGCCTGAGCAGCGCGACCAGCTCATGGGGCTGATGCTCGACCTCCACGCCCAGTTCGTGGACGACGTGGCAGCCGCCCGCAAGATGCCGCGCGAACGCGTGGCCGCCATAGCCGACGGGCGTGGCGTCACCGGACGCCAAGCCCTGGCCCTCGGGCTGGTGGACAAGCTTGGCAGCGAGTCCCAGGCCTTTGACGAGCTCAAGGCGCTCTGTGGCGTGAAAGGCCGCGCCGTTCTCCTCAAGGGACCGGTCAAGGAGCAGACCCTGATCCAGCAGATCATGGGTGGCTTTTCCATCGATCTCTTCTCCTCCGCCAGCCAGGGCTGGACCTTCTCCTACAAATAGACTCACCAAATCTGCGCCGCCGGGCCGGAAGGGTCGTGCGCATGCATCAGGCGGCAAAACATCACTGTTTCCGCGCCTCCCTTCTCCCATCGGCTGCTTTCTCACGCCTGCTTTATGGCATTAGTTCCGACAAAAAAAACGGGAGGCCTGGGGCCTCCCGCTGTAATGTTTGGTCGCGTGTGATCAGCGTCTGTGTCGTAGGTGTCTGATGATTTCCACCGCCTCTTCCGGCGGCTGGCGTTCGATGCGCGTGTATTGCCGCCCGTCCGGGGTTCTGGAGACCAGTCCCCTGTCGGCAAGCTCGCGCCGCAGCAGGGCGCAGTCGCCGAAGCGGTGCTGATCGTCCAGCAGGGCGTTGATTTCCCGTTCCGTCATGGACCGTCTGGCCGGGATGCGTGACCAGAGCACCCAGAGGCAGAGCATGCGCTGGGTGAACTTTTTGGGCCAGCGGACGAGGAGCCCCCGGTCGTCAAAAAGGCGTACGAGACGCCTGACGAGTGAGTAATCGACCGGGGTGGGGGCGGGCCTGGGAGAGTCCAGCGCAGTGCGGGCCTCTTGCTGGGCGCGCAGGTGCTGGAAGTTGCGGTAGCCGCCTGCCCTGGCGAGCAGGTTGAGCATCTCGACATGGCCGGGGGTGCGCCCGGCGGTGTCGAGCTGGCGGCAGATGGTGCGGGCGAACGCGGAAACGTCGCCCACGCACAGGGGCATGGGAGTTCTGGACATGACTTATCCTCTTTGTCGCGCCTACCATGGGGCATGGATTGCCGGTGGTCGCCGACTTCCGACTCGGCACGTGAGAATGTGTCGGGTGGAAAGGATGAAGCGGCAGGT
>CAMYLL010000464.1 GCA_947259235.1 uncultured Pseudodesulfovibrio sp.
CGCGGGGACGAGTAGCCCGTGGCCGGGAACCTGCCCACGCAACCGTTCGCCCCGGTGACCAGCCTGGACGACCTCGTGCGTGAGGCCCAGGCGCTGGGCCGCGACGGCTCCCTGCCCAAGGTGGCCATTGCCCGCTCGGCCGAGGGGTTCGTGCTCCGGGCCGGGCTGGAGGCGTATGAACGGGGCATCGCCGAGCCCATCCTCATAGGCGACCTGGACGCCACCCGGCGCATAGCGGACCAGCGCGGGCTGGACATCTCGCCTTTTCGCGTCATCGAAGTCCGTGACGATCATGAGGCGGTCTCCGAGGCCGTGCGCCTCTTCTGCGAGGGCGAGGCCCAGCTGATCATGAAGGGGCTAGTGTCCACGGCCACGCTGCTTCGGGCCGTGCTGGACAAGCAAACCGGCGTGCCCCATCCCTCGCGCATCCTGAGCCATGTTTCGGTCTTTGAATCGCCCATCGACGGGCGGCTGATGCTCATGACCGACCCGGGCGTGAACATCAATCCGAACCTGCAGCGCAAGGTGGACATACTCAAGAACGCCCTGGACGTGGCCCGCTGTCTGGGCATGGTCCGGCCCCGGGCGGCCCTGCTGGCGGCCACGGAAAAGGTCAACTATCCTGCCATGCCCGCCACTCTGGATGCTGATATCATGACCAAGATGGGCGCGCGCGGCGAGTTCGGCGACGCATTGGTCGCCGGGCCGCTGTCCCTCGACCTGGCCATGTCCGGCGAGATAGCGGCCTGCAAGCGCTACGAGAGCGCGGTGGCGGGCTGTGCCGACATCCTGGTGACGCCGAACATCGAGGCGGGCAATATCCTCTACAAATCCCTGTCCGTCATGTGCAACCGGGTCATGGCCGCCGTGGTGGTGGGCAGCCGAGTTCCCGTGGTGGTCCCCTCGCGCGGGGATTCCAACGCGAGCAAGTTCCACTCCATTGCCCTGGCCTGCCTGCTCTCCCACAGGTGTGCATCATGAGAGTGCTGGTTATCAATCCCGGGTCCACCTCCACCCGGCTGGCCGTGTACGAGGACGGGGAGGCTGTCGTTTCCCGCGAGTTTCAGCACGACAAGGCGGAGATCGCCCGCTTTCGCCGGGTCATGGACCAGTTCGACTACCGCATGGAGGCGGCTGCCCTGTTCCTGGCCGAGGCGGGCGTGGACATGGCCTCGCTGGACGCCGTGGCCGGGCGCGGCGGCCTGCTGCGGCCCATTCCTGGCGGTGTTTACACTGTGTCTGACGCTATGATTGACGATTTGTCATCCCGACGATTTGGCGAGCATGCCTGCAACCTCGGGGCGGCCATGGCCCGGCGGCTGGCCCGTCAGGCGGGCGTCCCGGCGTTCATCGTGGACCCGGTGGTCACGGACGAGCTGGCCGACGAGGCCCGGTTCACCGGTCTGCCGGAAATCCGCCGCCGCAGCCTGTTCCACGCCCTGAGCCAGCGGGGAGCGGCGCGCACTGCCGCGGCCCGGCTGGGCGTGACCTATGAGCGGGCGGACTTCATCGTCTGCCACATGGGCGGGGGCATCTCCATCGGCGCGCACCGCCACGGCCGGGTGGTGGAGGTGGTCAACGCCCTGGACGGCGAAGGGCCTTTTTCTCCTGAAAGGACAGGCGGCCTGCCCCTGATCCCTGTGCTGGAAATGATCGAACGGGGCGAGCGCACCCCGGCGGAGATCCGGCGCGCCGTGTTGCGCGAGGGCGGGCTGTTCGCCCACCTGGGGACCAACGACCTGCGCGAGGTGGTCAGGCGGATGGAGGACGGCGACGGGCGGGCCGCGTCGATCTTTCAGGCACTGGCCTACTGGGTTTCCCGGTACGCGTCCTCCCTGGCTCCGGCTCTGGCCGATGCGGCGGGGCAGGTGCGCGTGGCCGCCGTGGTGCTTACGGGCGGCCTGGCCCGGAGCGGGTTGCTTGTTAATGAAATCAAGAGGATGACGGGATATCTTGGGCCGGTGGAGGTGGTCACCGGCGACGAGGAAATGGCGGCTTTGGCTGCGGGCGCCCTGCGGGTGCTCCGGGGAGAGGAAGCGGCCAGGGAATACGGTCATTTTGAGTGACCGCCGGGACCGTCCATTGACCGGTCAAAAACAGCCTGTTACCGAATGAATCGTCTCCACG
>CAMYLL010000465.1 GCA_947259235.1 uncultured Pseudodesulfovibrio sp.
CGCGCTGTTGACGCTCTTGCTGCCCGGGCACGCCCTGGCTCAGGATGCCACAATTCAGACCACGGACGAGATCCTCGGGCTGCTGGGGAAGGCCGTGGTGGAGGATGCGACCCAGGCTTCCGACCGTGTCCGCAAAGCCCGCGAGGTGCTCAACGAGGTGCTGAAAACCGGCTCGGCCGAGGAACAGCAGCAGGCGGCACAGGAAATGAACCAGGCCCGCCAGGAATATCAGAAAGCCGAAAAGGCCCTCGACACCGCCAGAATCAACGCCATCGCCGAGAAGAGCGGCCGCTCGCCCGAAACCATTCAGGCCATGCGTCAATCCGGCATGGGCTGGGGCGCCATTGCCAAGGAAACCGGAATTCATGCCTCGGTGAACGGCAAAGGCCAGGGCAAAGGCAAGAACAAGTCCTCCACGGATGACGACGGCGACACCCTCGGGAATGGCGCAGACAAAGACTCGGACAACACCAAGGGCAACGGTAACAAGAAGTCCAAAGACAAGGGGAAGGGGAAAGGCAAGAAATAACCGGCCCCTGCCCAATCAGAAGGGGTTCATCCGGCACGTACCGGATGAACCCCTTTTTGATGCCATACAACTGCTAAGAGCTGATGAGCCGTCGCATCCGCCGCTCATTGAGATGACAGATGGCCACGGCCAGGGCGTCGGAAGCGTCCTCGGGCCAATCAGGATTCTTTATCCCCAGACAGCGGGCCACCATGAAGGCGACCTGGTCCTTGGGCGCACTCCCGAGACCCACGAGGTTCTTTTTGACCTTGCTCGGTTCATATTCGGCCACGGACAGACCGTGCGTCGCACAGGCGGCCATGGCCGCCCCCCTGGCCTGTCCCAGCTTCAGGGCTGACGACGGGTTCTTGGAAACAAAAACATTCTCGATGGCCGCCTCGACCGGGCCATGGGCCGTGATCAACTCGGCCAACCGCTGGTAGATGACGCCCAGCCGCGTTCCCATGTCCTTATTGACCGGGGTTCGGATGGTCCCGGTCTCGATCAGCTCGGCCTGGCCGGAAACCTCGCGGACAATGCCGTAGCCGGTCACCCGGGAGCCGGGGTCAAGCCCGATGACCACCACTGCACCCTGGCTCATGCGGGCCTACTCGTCCTCGAACAGTTCGTCCGGGAGGTCTGCGTTGAAGTAGACCTTCTGCACGTCGTCGTTGTCTTCCAACAGGTCGAAAAGATTCATCACCTTGCGTCCGGTGGGCACATCCACGGGGATGAGGTTCTCGGGAACCTGGCTGATCTCTGCGGACTCGAACTCCATCCCGGCATCGGCAAAGGCCTGCTGTACGGCCATGAAATCGCCGGGTGCGGTCTGCACGGTGAAGCAGTCGCCGTCGTCGATGATGTCTTCCGCGCCTGCCTCAAGGCCCACTTCCATGAGCTGGTCCTCGGTGAACTTTTCGCTGTCGAAGACAATGACGCCCTTCTTGTTGAACATGTACGACACGGCGCCCGCCTCGGCCATGTTGCCGCCATGTTTGGTAAAGGCGTGGCGGATTTCGGCCACGGTGCGGTTGCGGTTGTCGGTGGCCGCGTCCACGAGCAGGGCCACGCCGCCGGGACCGTATCCCTCGTACATGACCTCGGTGAAGTCGCCACCGGCCAGCTCGCCAGTACCCTTCTTGATGGCGTTTTCGATCTTGTCCTTGGGGAGGTTCACCTGCTTGGCCTTCTGAATGGCCAGCCGCAGGGTGGAGTTATCCTCGGGGTTGCCGCCGCCTGCCTTGGCCGCCAGGATGATGTCCTTTGCCGCCTTGGTGAAGAACTTCGCCTTCCTGGCGTCCTGACGGCCCTTGCGGTGCTGGATGTTTGCCCATTTACTATGTCCGGCCATATGTCCTCCTGAATATTGTCGAGAAAAAGTTATGTTCAAAAATGGTCGAATATCTTACCCGTCAACGCCCTTAAAGCCAAGCGCAACGATGAAGATCTCCTTGCTTTCCGAACGAGAGCTGTACGGCTTGAAATATTTCACTTTTCCAAAACTTTGACGCAATGAATCGGCGTAAATCTTGGTATCGCCGCTCTCGAAAATCTTGACCACGAAATGGCCGCCCCGCTTGAGATGCTTGACCGCCACCTCGAAAGCACGCTCGCACAGC
>CAMYLL010000466.1 GCA_947259235.1 uncultured Pseudodesulfovibrio sp.
CTCCGCCTGCTTGAGGTAGTAGACGCTCAGGAGGGGGATGTTCTCCGGGTGGTTGCGCAGAGCCGGAGTGTTGATGGAAACGACCTTGAGCCGGTAATAGAGGTCTTCGCGGAAGAGCCGTTGCTCAATGAGCTTCGGGATGTCCACGTTGGTGGCGGCGATGATGCGTACGTCGAAATCGAGCTCCTTGTCGCTGCCCAGGGGCTTGACCTTGCGCGAGGACAGGGCGCGAAGCAGGGACTGCTGAACCTTTGACGAGGCGGACTGGATCTCGTCCAGGAACAAGGTTCCCCCGTTTGCTTCGTAGATGGCGCCGTTACGGTCGGTCTTGGCCTCGGAGAACGCTCCCTTGACGTGACCGAACAGTGCGTCGAGCAGGAGGTTCTCGTCCAGGGCGCCGCAGTTGATGGAGACAAAGGGCTTGCCCTTGCGGTTGCCGTGGTTGTGGACCGCCTCGGCCACCAGCTGCTTGCCTGTCCCGGTCTCGCCGAAGATGAGCACGTCCACGTCCACCTGGGCGGCCTTGATTATGTCCGCCTTGAGGCTGGATATGGCCGGACCCTGGCCGATGATTTCCGGGATCAGCGTCAGTTCGACATCGCCCAGGGCGGCCAGTTCCTTGTCGAGGGAAGCCCGTTCGCGGTTGTTGACGTCGAGAATGGTCTTGTCCCTGGCCTGGATCTCCACCACCTGTTGTTTGACCCTGCGGATGATGTTGTTGATGGAGCGCTGGAGCATCTCCATGTCGAATCCACTGTACGGGAGGTCGACTTCCTCCATGGTGTCGAGGGTGCTCAGCTCGTTCATCCGGGTCGCCAGCTTGCGGATGGGCGTTGTCAGGATTCTGCCGAAGAAAAATATGAGCAGGGCGATGACGCCCACGGAAAGCGTCGTGACAAAGAGCATCACGTCGAGATGCTTGTAACCCGCGATGACCGGGAGCTGGCTCCTGTCTATGAAGACCGCGCCGCCGTAGATGGACGGAGGCCCCTGCGGCAGGCGACGGAATGAGATAGGGGCGTAGGAGTAGTAGAACGACTTGACCTTGGACTGACCGATGTGTGTCTCGTCGATCACCTGCATGCCGGTCTTGCCTTCGCGGATGTCCTTGACGGCGTTCCAGTATCTGACGGTGTTTTCGTTGGGGCGGAAGGCCGTGGCGTGTCCTTCCCTGCCCAGGGTTCCGTCGAAGTTCTCCCTGGCGAGGTAGGTGGTCAGTTCCTTGCGATCGGAGTCAAGAGGTTCGGACTGGAAGAGTATCCACCCGTCCGTGTCCAGGAGATAGCTGAAACGCAATTCCTGGCTCCTCGGGAACGCCCAGAGGGGGGAGTCCGGCGAGTTGTAGACGGAGAGGATGTCGCGGATCAGGCTCGCCTCAACGGACATGAAGAAGATACCGGGGGGAGTATCCCCCACCCCTTCATAATACGTGGAGAACCGGATGATATGCGTCTTGACGAACAGATTGGAGGCCGCGTCGCTGGGCATGGGGTAGACCACCCCCATGATGTGGGAAGGCACGACTTCGCCCGGCTTGAGGCTGCCCAGGCGCTCAAGCTCCAGGAGCGGATTGGGTTGCATGCGGGTATAGTCCGCCGGGTCTATTCGGCGGACGAGGCCGTCGCGCTGGACCAGGATAACGGGTTCACCGCCGGAAGCCGGGATGTATCCGACCTCGAAGAAGGGAATCCCTCCTGCGCGGATGCGGTTTTCGAGCTTTGTCCTGAGGGTTTCCGGGCGCATTTCCTCAAAGGAGAAAACCAGCAGGTTCGTCCGGCAGTCGTCCATGAACCGTTCGATCTCGTGGACAATGGCCAGCGTATGAACTTTGACGTTGCGCATGAGCGCTATATCTATGTAATCGTTTGATACTTTGTATGACGCGTAGCCAGAGAAAAGGAGGATTGCCAGGATCGAGGGAAGCAGGGCGAGCAGCAGTTGCCCCCTGAGGCCAAGGCGGCCAAGGCGGGCGAAGATGCCTGTGCCGGGTGAAGACGTCTTCTGTTTGGATTCAGCCATGCCGTGCTCCTTGGTGCGGGCGTCGCCTATGTGAGGTGTGATGGAATTCCCCTCTTTAATTGCCGTTAATTTGTCGCAACGCTCCTTGTCAAT
>CAMYLL010000467.1 GCA_947259235.1 uncultured Pseudodesulfovibrio sp.
TTCCTATTCAGTTGATTTCAAGGACGGCAAGACCTGGATCACGGGTCTGTCGGTCGGCTACGCATTCTAGTCCAATTCCCCTTGAGTTGAATGGCCCCCGCCTCGTGCGGGGGCTTTTTTTGTAGCCGGAGTTGACAGGACGAGGACGTCTGGTTGACGGTGAGTGCTCGCCCATATCGAGGCAAGGAGTTCAGATGATTGCATTGACCCGGCTTGGATACGCCTACCCCGGCGATGATCCCGTTCTTGCGAACGTATCCCTCGAAGTGGAACGCGGAGACCTGGTTGGTCTGGTCGGAGCCAATGGGAGCGGAAAGTCCACCTTGATGGCCCTTGTGGCCGGGCTGTATACGCCGACCGAAGGCTCCTTGACCGTGGACGGGTTCGACCACCCCGGTCGGGGGGAGTCAGTGCGCGCAATCTGTCGTCTGGTGATGCAGGATGCTGATCTCCAGATCCTTGGGGCCACGGTGGAGGAAGACCTGCTGCTCGGGCGCAAACGCTCGGATGAGACCGTGCACAGGGCGCGAAAGCTGGCTGGCCGCTTCAACCTACTGGAGGCGTGGGAGCGGCCGGTGCATACCCTGTCCTGGGGCATGAAGCGCAAGCTGTGCCTGGCTGCGGCTCTGCTGGACGAGCCCAAGGTGCTGCTTCTGGACGAACCGTTCAGCGGGCTCGACTATCCGGCCATGCGCGAAATGCGCCGCCTGCTCGCGGAGAACCGCGAGGGCGGACTGACGCAGATCGTATCGTCCCATGATCTTGAGTGCTTTGTGGACATGGTGGACCAGTTGGCTGTGCTCGACTCGGGCAGGCTTGCTCTGGCCGGGCCGCCGCACTCCGTGATCGGGGATATGCGTGCCCACGGTGTGCGTCCGCCGTGTTCGTGGAATGCGGGGCAGGGGATCATGCCCTGGGAGGATGACGCTCAATGATGCAGGAGGTCGCGGCGTATGTACGCCGGCGGGATCCGCGTCTGAAACTCTGCGTGGCCTTTCTGCTCGGACCGTCTTTGTGGGTGCTCGGGCTGCCCGTGGTCGGGGTGTGTCTGCTCTGCCTGTTCGGGCTGGTGTTGTCACTGGCTGTGAGTCAGCCTCTGGGCGTACGCATGGTGCGCAGCCTTTTCTTTTTCGTGCTGTTTTGGGTGGCCGTCAAGGCTGGGCTCGATGCGGTCTCCGGCCTGTCTGCCGCGCAGATTGCGACCGGTGCGGCTGATCTGGCGCTCAGACTGGCCGCGTTGCTTCTTCTCGGGCTGTTCCTGGCGCTTTCCTCTTCGGCCCGTGCTCTCGGGTTGGCCGTGTCGTGGGCCGTTCGCCCCCTGGTTGGCAGAGAGCAGGCCTGGCGGCTCGCGTTGTCCCTGTCCCTCATGATACATTTCCTGCCCATGTGTCTGGGCGCCATTGCGCAGGTTCGCCAGACCCTGTCGCGCCGCTGCCCTCGTTGCGGTTTCTTCCAGCGCATGGTGGTGATCCCTCAGGCCGTCATCCGCTCCCTGGGGCAGAAAACATGGAACCAGACCCTGGCTGTGGCAGGGCGAGGACTGGACAATCCACGCGCCTGGGAGCCAGCTTTTTCCTGGACAAGGCATGACTCCGTCTGGGCTTTGCTCCTTGTTCTCTGCGCGGCGTGGCTCTGTATCACCCGGATTTTCCCCTCCCTCTGATTCGTTTCGGGCCTGTTTCTTCCCGCCTTTTTCCTGGATCACTTCGTGCCTCATATTGACGTACGGCGATCCTTTGCCGTACCTAGTGCTTTATGCGGAAACGCCATATCGCCTTACCCGTTTAAATGACATTCGCGAGGTATCCATGACGACCGCCGTTAAATCAATAACCGCAGATCAGTCCCGGGCCTACATGGACAGGGTCGCGCCACAGGAATACTCCCTGATCGATGGTAGGCAGGAATGGGAGTATAGGGAATTCCACCTTCCCGGGTCGAGGCATATCCCTCTTGCGGACCTGCTTGACAGGATTTCAGAGATAGAACTCGACAAGCCGGTGCTCGTCTACTGCCTTTCCGGAGGACGGAGTCGGGCCGCGGCTTCGTTGCTGGAGGGACAGGGGTTTGAGGATGTATCCGACATGATCGGTGGCATCATGGCCTGGCAGG
>CAMYLL010000468.1 GCA_947259235.1 uncultured Pseudodesulfovibrio sp.
GTCTGGTCGAGTTCAAATGCGTGGCCCTGACAAAGTAGGCACGGCCAGCTTCGTCACCCAAACTATTCTTGACAGCGCGAAACGAAACCCGCTAAGCCAAAGACATGACACACACCATCTCCGCACGTTCCTTTTTCTTTTTTGGTTACTTTACAAGGGAAGCCTGCGGTCTCGGTGTGCGCTAGTATCTGACAAAAACTGAACAGCAACCAAGAGGCCGCGGGCATAGTCCGCGGCCTCTTCTTTTTGACGCCGCGCCAGCGACCAAAAAAACCAAGGAGAATCGTGATGCACCTGGGAAAAGCCATTCGCATGGAACGGATCATGAACCGCAACAACGGCCGGACCATTGTCGTACCTTTGGATCACGGCGTCACTGTCGGCCCCATCTACGGCATCGTGGACCTGCGCGAAACGGTCAATCAGGTGGCCGAGGGCGGAGCCAACGCCATGCTCATGCACAAGGGCATCCCCCGCTGCTCCCACCGCGCGGGCGGCAAGGATATCGGGCTGATCATCCACCTCTCCGCCTCCACGGCCCTCTCCCCCTTCCCCAACGCCAAGACCATGGTGGGCACGGTCACCGACGCCATCAAGCTCGGCGCGGACGCCGTCTCCATCCACGTCAACCTCGGCGACGAGACAGAGCCGCAGATGCTCGCCGACCTGGGCAGACTCTGCTCCGAGGCGAACGAATGGGGGATGCCCGTGCTGGCCATGATGTATGCCCGCGGACCGAAGATCACCAACGAGTACGATCCGGCAGTGGTCGCCCACTGCGCCCGTGTGGGCGTCGAACTGGGCGCGGACATAGTCAAGGTGAACTACACGGGCGACATGGATTCCTTCACGCGGGTGGTGGACGGCTGCTGCGTTCCGGTGGTCATCGCGGGCGGACCCAGGCTTGAAAGCGAGCGCGACCTCGTGCAAATGGTCCACGACTCGGTGCAGGCGGGCGGATCGGGCCTCTCGGTCGGCCGGAACATCTTCCAGCACCCGAGCCCGGTCAAGATCGTGGCCGCCCTGCATAAGGTCGTCCACGAGGACTGGGACGTGGACTCGGCAATGGAGCTGCTCTAGCATCAGACAGGCGGCCATCCCCGGTGGTCCGGGTGCATCCTTCCTTCCGGCACGTCTTTGCGCCGAACGTTAGGATGCCCGGACTGTCAATCGGTCGACAAACCGACTCCGCCCGGAGATTCTTGCCGCCATCAAATCGACATGCGCCGCAACCTATCGGAAGAGGAGCGGCCAACAGTCTGGATTGTTTAGTAAAAAAAATCAACCAACGGCCCTTCCCCATGGCATGGAACATGCTTATTATATTTACAAGCCTGGGGAACAGGTGAGGCTGGAATGAGACTGGGAACGAACACCAACAGAATGTTGAAAAGGCGCAAGCCTAATAAAACAAAGGTTCCAGTCCACCCGCCCACGGTCGACCGGGCTTCCTGACAAACCAGGGCGGATCGAAAAACGGTCCGCCCTTTTCATTATGCTAGCGGATGAATTTCACCTGGACGGTGGCCAGATACCGAGCCATTCGCTCCACAAGGGAGCGGCATAGACCGGCCTGGCGCTGCACTGCCGCGGCCTCGAGTTCAAGGCCGATGTCGCCCATGCCCCGGAAGCCGTAGCCGTACCCCGTGCCCTTGGCAGTATGCCCCAGGCGCACCAGCGTGGAATAATCCTCCGCATCAAGTGCGGCCCGCATCAGGTCGAGATCTTTCCTGGAGCTGGCGAAAAATCGCTCCATCCGTTCCTCACGGTCCGAGCTTATGTATTCCGTGGTGGGGGTATCGATCATGCCGTCCTTTGAGTACAGACCGGGAGTCGGCGTCAATGCTGACTTGTATTCAGCGCAAATTATCCATAAGATTGAAGGAACAATCACCTTTGACGCAACGGCTGTCAAGCGTTTGGTACTATGCCGCACTTTATGAAAACCCTGTTCACCCTTCTCGTCCTGCTCACGCTGGCGACGTCATGCTCGCGCTACGACGCGGCGCGCATCGCCCGGGCCGCCGCCACCGGCAGCCCGGCTGCGGCTGCCGAATCCCTGGCCCGCAGCAAGGCCATGGGCTATGCGACAAATCCCACAGCCCTCGCC
>CAMYLL010000469.1 GCA_947259235.1 uncultured Pseudodesulfovibrio sp.
GCTATAATGACTTTTCACCTATGGTCTCCCGTTCGATCCCTGGCTTTGGTCCAAGCTATGGTAGCCAAACCGAGATGATGATGGACGTTGCTTGCTGTGTGTGCCGGCTTTACGATGTTCATGTATGGTTCACTTGCAGAGTTGCAAATTGCCTTAAAGTGAAGTTTGCGAATTATACAGGAGTGAAGCCCTTGAACAATCGACACCAACAGATCCTCCGCCGGATCGTGTTTTCCGGCATCGTCGTGGCCTTTGCCGGTGCCTTTGCACCGGCCAGCCACGCTGGCGAACTTTCAAAAGACCAGATGGTCAAGGCACTGCAGAAGAAGGGCGGCAAGACGCGCTCGCTGACGCTGTCGAATGACCAGGCGGGCGCCAATGAGGTGCAAAAGGCCGTTAAGACGCTCGGTGGGCGGCTCAGCCGGGAAATTGTCGTGGAAGAGCGCAAGCAGATTGCCAAGGCGGTTACCGACCATAAGCTGCCGGCCATCGACCTGACGATCCCGTTTGAGTACGATTCAGCTGCTATCTCGCAAAAAGCCGTACCGGCTCTGGTTACGCTTGGCCAGGTTCTGCAGGATGCCAGCCTTCAAGGCTCGACCTTTCTGGTCGGTGGTCATACCGATTCGCGTGGCAGCAATGAATACAACATCAAACTGTCGCAAGCGCGTGCCCAGTCGGTGCGTACATTTTTGATCGAAACCTTCGGTATCAAAGGCGGCAAACTGATCGCGGTTGGCTTTGGTGAAATTCAGTTGAAATCGCCGCATGATCCTGAATCGGGCGAAAACCGCCGGGTTCAGCTGGTCAACGTGACGAACTAGTTATTTCGACTTCAGTTGCTTTGCGACCCGTTCGTTTAGGCTGGGGAACACTTCGAGGAAGTATTTTCCGGGGCATAAGGTAGAGGCGACCTCCTTATGCACCCGGATTTCGGACGCCGGAACTTGCCACTTCTTGGCCAGCGAGACCAGTAAGGGTTCCAACGCCTCCATCTGCTCGACATTGGGGCGGGCTCTTTCGAAATTGCCCTCCAACACAACCTGGATATGGCCGGTGGTGTCATAGTTGGTGTTGGTGTCGCCGCTTGAGTTTATATCGCGGCCCTCGGCAATATGGCCGTCGCTGGACACATAAAAATGATAGGGCACATCAGCCCAGGCGGCGCGTTTGCCGCCGTTGCCGAGGTCGGCAGGCTTTTGTGAAAAGTCCTGTAACGCGCGCATCTTGTAATGGATGTCGCGTTTGGTGTTTGCCGGACTGGCGGTGTGGTGGACCAGAATTGCGACCGGTGCATGAGCCTTCATTGAGAACAGAGGTGGCTTGGCCTGCCAGTCCTTGCGAGCGATGATGGTGACACCCGATGTATTGGACGAAGGCGCCGAGGGTTGAGACTGTGATGGTGTTGACAAGTTCGGTTTGACGCGCGGCTTGGGAGGAGCATCGGCTCTATCCGCCCACAGTGGACCTGCACCGACAACCATAACTGCAGCAAGTGCGATGGCCGTGGCACAGAGATATCTATTTGGCACGTTTGAGGTAGGCATCTCCGACGACCCTCTTTACAGCCCCGAGTTGGCGGTTGGCGGCGGTACGTGTTGTCGGGCCGACGATGACCGCCCACAGACCGTTGCGCAGATTTCGATAGTTGTTGGTGTCCACTGTTCTTGCCCATACGCCGTTCTGGCGCAACCAGTCTCGGCGCTGGTTGGCTTTCCACTGGTGCGAACGCGGGAATGAGCCGGCGACGACGGCCCACGGACCATTCGGCATTCCGCCGCCGGCTGAGCCGAATTGCTCCTGGTCCGGATCGCTTTGCCGCGGTGGATCAACTGGGGGTGGATCACTGGTGATCGCTGCCTGTCGTACCTCGGCGAGCTTGGCCTTGGCCAGCGCGGCGTAAATGCTGTCGGGGAACTTGTCGATGAACGCTTTCAAGACGCCGGGGCTCTTTGAGTCGCGGATGGTCTCCCAGACCTCGCGATCAAGGCTTTTGGCCGGTGTCTGCGGCGTCACTGGCGGGTTCTGGTCGCCAGCGCTTTGTTGAGGAGGTTTCAGATAAATGCGTTTGCCGGGCAGAGAGCCGTAGGTGAAAGGTTCTTGGCGGCC
>CAMYLL010000470.1 GCA_947259235.1 uncultured Pseudodesulfovibrio sp.
ATTTCGGCCAGAAATGGCCGGAAAGAGCCAGGATTGAGCCCAAGAGGGGGGCGATCACGGCACCAAATCGAGTGCGGAGGGCAAGATGCGGAAACAAAAGGGGATGCGCAGAGGTCTCGATGTTGCCGAGCGCGAGGTGTTTGCCCCGGCCCGCTCACTGGATGACGTCCGTATCCTTGATATAGTCAGGGTCGTGAACATGGACGCGGACAACAGGGTGTTTCGCGATTTCGCAAAGAAGTTCGCATTCATTGAAGACACGTTTATGCAACTGAGCAAGGACTCCATGGCCAGCGCGGCAAACGTGACGTTGCTTGAATGCGCCAGACAGTACCCGGGACTGCTTCCGGGTGACGAGGTCTCGCATGGTGAACCTGTTCAGCCCGCTGTTTCGGCTTAGCTTGCTGGTTGACCGTCTGTGGACCGGAACCCCCCGCCCAGCAGGTAGTGGATGGTTTTGGCAAATTCCAGGATCAGATTCTGGGCAGCGGTTTGATCCTTCCACCATTCCTTGCCAAACCCGCCGTTTTCGCTTGTCGTGACCAGGACTTGGCAGTCCGGCAGGACGTCCTGACAGATCATCTTGGCCCGGCGTGCGTGTGAGGGGGAGGTGACCAGCAACAGGCTCGGCGTGCGACCGTTGAGGTATGTCCTCAGCGCTTCGGCCTCCTCAACCGTGCTGATGTGGCCGTTGCCGAAGCTCTCCGTTTCGCTTGGATCGATCCCCAACAAAGCAAGCAGTCGGAAACGGTATTCCTTGTCGGTGTAGTTGGGATATCCGAGCTGAAATTCAAGCTTCTCCAGCCTGGAGGGCGGCATGCTTTTGGCGTTGCTCAGGAGGATGACCGGGGCGAATCCCTGGCTATAGAGCTCTGCGGCAGTGATCAGCCGGTCGCTGTCTCCGGCCAGCGGGACGATGTAGTCTACCTGCTGCGGCTGGTCGTCCACTCGCATCCAGGACTCCGCAAAGGCCATGAGCCCCAGGCCAAGGGCCAGCCCGGCCAGGGTCATGGCCCCCACAAACTTGAGCATCCACCCGATCATACGGGACATTGGCTTATTCCTTCGCGTAGGCGGATTCGTAATGCAACTTGAGCTCGTTGAAGGTCCCGGCCTCGATCGCCGCACGAACCTGCTTCATCAGGTCGAGATAGAAGTAGAGATTGTGATAGGTATTGAGCCGATACGAGAGCAGCTCCTTGGCCATGTAGAGATGGCGCAGGTAGGCCTTGGAGAAGTTGCGGCAGGTGTAGCAGCCGCAGTTGGGGTCCAGTGGAGAGTCGTCTTCGGCGAACTCGGCCCGCTTGATGTTGACCTTGCCCATGGAGGTGAACAACGTGCCGTTTCTGGCATTGCGCGAGGGCAGCACGCAATCGAACATGTCCACTCCTGCGGATACCCCCTCAAGCAGGTCGAGCGGCGTGCCCACACCCATGAGATAGCGCGGCTTGTCTGCAGGCATCATGGGCGTGATATGGTGGAGTATGTCATACATTTCCTCGGCCGATTCACCCACGGACAGACCGCCGATGGCAAATCCCTCGAAGTCGATGGTGCGCAGCTGTTCAAGGCTTTTCTCTCTGAGATCCTTGAAGAACCCGCCTTGGACGATGCCGAACATTATCTGGCCGTTGGTTCCCCGGGGATGATGGTCGCGGCAGCGCTGTGCCCAGCGGGTAGTCAGCTCGAGGGACTTTCCCGTATACTCCCTGTCCGCGCCGTAGCCCACGCATTCGTCGAGCACCATCATGATGTCGGAACCGATGTTCTTCTGGATGTCGATGGACTTTTCAGGCGAAAAGAAATGCTTGGAGCCGTCGATGTAGGACCTGAATTCAACACCTTCCTCTGAGAGTTTGCGGATGGATTGCAGGCTGAAAACCTGGAACCCGCCGCTGTCCGTGAGGATGGGCCGCTTCCAGTTTGCGAAGGCGTGCAGGCCGCCGCGCCGGGCCAGCAGCTCGTCGCCCGGGCGCAGGTAGAGGTGATACGTGTTGCCCAGGATGATCTGGGCGTCCATCTCCTCAAGATCCAGCGGGCTGAGGCTCTTGACCGTCCCCTGTGTGCCCACGGGCATGAAGATGGGGGTCTGT
>CAMYLL010000471.1 GCA_947259235.1 uncultured Pseudodesulfovibrio sp.
GGCCGCCATCTGGGCGTGCCACGAGGCCATGCAGGCCGAAGGCGTGACCGTGCCGCTGCTGTGCTCGGTGACGATCGAACAGGGTCTGGGCACCATGCTGCTCGGCAGCGACATCAGCGCCGCGATCGCCGCGCTGGCACCGCTCGGGATCGACGTGCTGGGGGTGAACTGCGCGACCGGGCCGGCCGACATGCGCGAGCCTGTGCGGCACCTGTCACGACACAGCCCGCTCCCACTGCTGGTGATACCCAACGCGGGCATTCCCGAGATGGTCGACGGCCGGCCGCACTACCGGCTGTCGGCCCAGGAACTGGCCGACGCCCACGCCGACTTCATCACCGACTACGGGGTCCAGATCGTCGGTGACCGGTCGTTTGCCGACAAGGTCCACCTGATTTTGAACCATCTGCAACCGGGCAGTACCTTCGATGTCAAAGTTTATCGCGCCGGAGAGATGGTCGAATTGTCGACGACCCTCTGATTTTAAGGTGAAAAATATTTTGCAGAAAAATGGAGAAAGATGATGGTAATCGATTCCCCAAAGATGCGCATCAGCTGTGCGGACGCTACGAAATGCAACTCCCCTTGGGCTGCGGAGGCGAGACTTCAGGAGAGAAATACCCTATCACCTGGCGAAAATATTCTCATCCTGGACATACCGGAACATGGACGATCAGTCAAAGACAATCAAACGCTCATCGGGTCAGCTCATGATGCGAACGGCCGGATCCAAACACAATCAAAGCAATTGATGCTGTACATTACCGACCCTGTAGGACAGCGGGTGAGGGATGCCCAAGCCATCCTCAGCCTGATCGAACCCCAGTTCCACCACCCAATGACAAGGCTCGCCCCCTGGGGAGGTGGGTACTTTGGCAAACTCAAGTTAAGAGGCTTTGGTATCTTCCGGATTGAGACGGAACTGATCAGCGACGGCCAAATGCTGACCGATGCCTTTTTCCTGATTGTGGATCACCCTGCTGAGCCCTGCTGTGGAGGAATATTCTCATGGACACAATGAATACAAAAATATCCCCGCCATTTTTACCTCAGAGCACAGGCTTCGGTTCCGTCGGAATACTTCATGACCTTGAGCTGGCCCTGCAGCGGATGTCGGATGACCAGTTGCTGCACTCCAGGGATATTCTTTTGCGATTGTCCCAGGATCTGAAACAGGCGCTGAAGGAGGAGCGGGAGATTATGGAAACCTTGGCCCGAAACATGTTCAGCGAGGAGGACGGAGCTGTTCTGAGCTACATTCTGGCAATCATAGGGCAGTCGCCCGGCATGGAACCTGGGTTGACCTGACGCCCCCCCTCTTTATAGGGATAGGTGATACGTTCTTGGGCGAAATGCCCCCTCTACTGTACCAGTATCCTCATTTCTTCCTTATTTGGTCCATATTCCGACTCTACCCTGACGCCATCAAAAATGAGAGGTCGGATGAACAGTAGGATTTTGCCGGTTTGCAGTGGCAGCAAAGATTGCTGCAAAACGGCTGAAAATGAACAATCCGCGCCGGACTGCTACTCCTGTCCGGCGCGGTTAACTGCTTTATCACCGGTGGCAGAATGAATCGAACAACCGTACTCGTGATATCCCCAAGGCCGGAACTCACCGCTGGACTAAAAGAACTTCTGGAGCAGGATGAAATCCAAACAGGCAAGGTCGGCAGCTGGCAGCATTCCCCGGCAGTTATCGAGACGAAGCGACCCGGGCTCATCCTTCTCGACTCCCCCGGCCCAGGGGTTGCCGGCTTGACAATCTGCCGGGAGATCCGTTCTCGCTACCAGGGCCTGTTGATGCTGCTGAACGGCGATAGCGACGAAAACCTGCTGTCACTGGCCCTGAACCTGGGAGTGGACTCTGCTTTTTCGGGAGATGTAAGTTTGAGCCTGCTCGCAGCCCAGATCAAAGCCTTGCTGCGGCGCTTTGTCTCCCCGGAACCTCCAGCCGTGCAGACCTTCGGCGAGCTTATCATTGATGCGAACACGCGGGACGTGTTTGTCGCCGAAGGGGCGGCCCGGCTATCGACCATCGAGTTCAACCTCTTCTGGACCCTGGTGAAACGC
>CAMYLL010000472.1 GCA_947259235.1 uncultured Pseudodesulfovibrio sp.
CACTCTCCGGCCCGCCGCCCAGGTCGAGAAAGGCGAACCCGAGTTCTATGGTGATGCCGCGCTTCTTCTCCTCGGAGAGTCGGTCGCAGTCTATGCCGGTGAGGGCCTTGATAAGTGTGGTCTTGCCGTGGTCGATGTGACCGGCGGTTCCCATAATGACGGGCATATATGACATTCCTTGAGATAAAAGGGCACAATGAACTTGCAGCCAACCCGGGCATAGTAGATAAAAAACGCACAGCGAACAAGGAAACACACTCTTGCCCACGAACAGCCACTTTACAACGAGCAATGCTTCGGCCGGGACCCTGTACAGCCAGTTCCCGCCCTCTCCCGCACTCGCCCCTTACGTCGCCTGCTATTGGACCGTAACTCCCGGTCACGGTGCGGCGGCGAGTCAGATTCGGGTCCTGCCCGACGGCTGCATGGACGCCGTATTCGACCTGACCGGCGGTCTTGTCCCCCTGGGCGCGGCGCATGAGGCCGGGACCGCCCCGACAGCCTTCGTCACCGGAGCCACCATCGAACCGACCGTCATAAAACTCCCCGCCTCGCCCCATGTCGCAGGCATCCGCTTCAAACCCGGCGGAGCCTCCGCGTTCATGAACATCCCCGCCAACGACATCTCGGAGACAGGCATCCCGCTGGATGCCATCATGCCAGGGTTCGCACATTCCGCCACCGATGCCGCGGGCGAGGCCCGCTCCCCGGCCCGTATGGCCTGCGCCCTCGACCGCCTGCTCCTCGAACGCCTGCACCGTGCACGCAGGCCGGACGCCCTCTCGGCCCATGCGGTCAGCGCTCTGGGAACGCTCAACCCGTCCCTGCGGATCGACACCCTCGCCCAGGTCATGGGCGTCACCCACAAGCGGTTGGAAAGAAACGTCAAGCGACATACCGGCCTGACGCCCAAACAAATGAGCCGGACCCTGCGCTTCATCCATGCCGTTCGCCTCCTGAACACCGGACTGAGCGGCCCGCTGGCCGACCTCGCCCAACGCCTCGGGTTCACGGATCAGGCGCATTTCAACCGGGAATTCAAAGCCATGGCGGGGATTTCTCCGACCAGCTGGCTCAGGGAACGGCGCAACGTCGATTTCTTACAATACACGCCCCTCAGCCTTGCGTAAGCTCCCCTGACAACCCCAGGGAGGAATCATGACCATACGATTTGAAGGACCGGCCGTACTGGTGGCCGACATTGACGCATCGCGCACTTTCTACGCAGATATCCTCGCCCAAGAAATCCTGGCCGACCATGGTCCCCACGTGGCCTTTGCCGGCGGCTTCTCCATCTGGCAGGCGGACCACGCCATCACCATCATCCATCCCGGAACCGCGAAGCCCCCGGCCAGGCTGGGCCATGACAACTTCGAACTCTATTTCGAAAGCCACGACCTGGACGGGGACTTCCAGCGCGTTACAGCGCACTGGGAAGCCCTGATTCATCCCATTGAGGAAGCCCCCTGGGGTCAACGCGCCTTCCGCCTGCATGATCCCGACGGCCACGTGGTCGAGGTGGGCGAACCGCTGACCGTCCTGGTGCGCCGCCTCATGGACCAGGGACTCACTGCGACTCAAATCAGCGAGCGCACGTCAATCCCGGCAGACGCCGTGGCCGCCATGGCTAGCGCCGCCGCAGACGATACCACGCCCTGATAATCGGACAAGAGACCGCCAAGACACGCATGCACATAAAAGGGGTGCGGAGAGTCAAACTCCCCGCACCCCGCTCCGTTTTTCTTGCAGGCGTTTCCCTTTGCCTTACGACTTGAGAAACTGCCGGAAAGCCAGGATGCAGGCGTAGAGGTCCGCCTTTGCCGCCAGCTCGAAGGGCGAGTGCATGGAGAGCACGGGCACGCCCACGTCGATGACGTCCATGCCATAGACCGCCAGGAACTTGGCCACGGTGCCGCCTCCGCCTACATCCACCTTGCCCAGTTCGGACATGTGCCAGGGGATGCCCGCATCGTCGAGGATGCGCCGAAGCCAGCCGATGAAGTCCGGGTGGGCGTCGTTGGCGCCGACCTTGCCGCGA
>CAMYLL010000473.1 GCA_947259235.1 uncultured Pseudodesulfovibrio sp.
GCCATTCTCAATCTCGGCTCGCTGATAAAAACGGTCACCGAGACCTACGGCCCGCAGATCACGAAAACGGACGTCATGCTCGGGTCGGCGGACATTTCCATCCTTTCCGGATCAGGCTCGCTGAACAACTTTCTCCTGGGCAACCCGAAAGGGTTCACCATGCCGAGCGCCCTGGAGTGCAAGACCATCCACATCAAGGTGAACAAGGGCTCCCTGACCACGGACACGATAATCATCGAGGAAATATACGTGGACGGCCCGGTCATCAGCTACGAGAAAAAGGGCGGCACCGACAACTTCAAGACCATCCTCGCCAACATCAACAAGACCGTGGCCAGCGAGAAGACGGACCAATCCAAGGGCGAGGCCGCCGAAACCGGCGCGGAAAAGAACCTCCAGATCAACAATTTCATCGTCAAGAACGGACGCATCAACCTCGGCGGCTCCCTGCTCGCCAGCTTTGGCCAGGACAAGGGTCTCGGCATCAATCTGCCGGACATCCACTTGAAGGACATCGGCAAGGACAAGCAGACCACTCCGGCCGAAGCTTTCGGGCTGGTGCTGGCAGAGATGACCGGCGACGTCACCGGCTCCATCACCCAGGTCGGCAAGCAGCTGTCCGAATCCCTGGGCAAGGCCGTGGAAGGCGTCTCCGGCGGAGCCGGTTCCGTCGGTTCCACCATCAAGGGTCTGTTCGGCGGCTCGGAATAGCCCGGCTGCCCATCTTTGCATCAAGAACACGGGCCGCGTTCCATAGAGGAGCGCGGCCCGTGCCATTACCTTATTATATATCACGTCCCATCTTGCCCACCCGCCCGGTCATGCAGTACAGGGGAGCATCATGACACGCCACACGACATACACCGCCGAACCCCAGGGAGAAACCAGCGACGTCACCGACGTCCGCATCCACGTGGGCGGCAAGGTGTGGCATCTCTGGGGGCGCGGCGGCCCTGAACGCGAACGCAGGATGGCAACCGATGTCGCACCGGGCACACTGCCGGTGCTCATCGGCGCGGGGCTGGGGCACTGTCTGCGCGCTCTTGCGGAACGAGGCATCCCGGTGGCCGTGGTGGACAAGGAAGCCGAGATGGAACGGGTCACCGGCGTCCGGCGCGAGTTCGCCGACTACCCCGGCGTGACGTGGATAGACGCCGACTCGCCCAAAGACGCCCTCGATCAGCTCACACGGTGGCAGGCTGCAAACGGCTCGGCACCTTTTTCACCCGTTGTCATTCCCCTGTACCAGCGGCTGGACAAGGCCCACTACGGCCCCCTGGCCGACGCTCTGAAGGCTCGTGCCTCGGTGGATTTCTGGAGCCAGGCCAGGTATCCGAAGTTCCGCTCGGCCAACCCGAAAGTGCTGTTCCTCGATTCCGGCTACTTCCTGTGCGGCGAACTGCTCTCGGCCCTGGCCCGCCTCGACGTCGACCACCGCGCCATCACCCTGGTCCGCCGGGACACCGGCAGCAGCGACTTCATCGAATCACTGCTGCGCACAGTCATAGATTTTCGTCCGGACTTCGTGCTCACGGTCAACCACTTCGGCCTGGACCGCGAGGGCAAGCTCGCCGGACTCTTGGCTGAGATGGGACTGCCCCTGGCCTCCTGGTTCGTGGACAACCCGTCCCTCATCCTGCATGACTACACCCATCCCGGAGTGGACAACACGGCCATCTTCACTTTCGACGCCGGGAACCTCGACGCCATGCGCCGCAAGGGGTTCGCACATGTTCACTACCTTCCCCTGGCAACGGACCCGGAACGGTTCCGTCCCGGGCTTTCGGCCAGGGCTCCATCAGAATGGAAGAGCAACGTCTCCTTTGTCGGCAACTCCATGACCGGACCCGTGGCCAGATGCCTCAGTGACGCGGCCCTGCCCCAGGCCATGGCGGCCGGATACGAGGAGGCGGCCGCCGCCTTTGGCGCATCGGGCGAGACCGACGTCAGACGGTATCTCGCCCGCAGCCGCCCGGACTGGCTCAAGGTCCTCGACGCCCTGCCGAGCCAGGAGAACAGGCTGGCCCTGGAGTCCTT
>CAMYLL010000474.1 GCA_947259235.1 uncultured Pseudodesulfovibrio sp.
AGGGCATTAACAATGACAACAGGAACATAGCTCGTTCCAGAATTGTTCGATATTTCAATGAATTCTTCAGGGTTGTTCAGCGTCTTCAGCATGTCGCGTGTCGGGAATTGGATTTCCAGGCGGGAGAATACGTCAAAGACCTGTTTGAGCTTTTCGGAGTAGTCCCACTGGCGCATGGTGATGTTGTAGTTCCTGTCGGCCAGTCCTTCGATGACGCCGGCCACGCAGTCCGAAGCGAGCTTCGAGATAACCGCGGCCCAGAGCTGGAGGTGGAGCGCGATGTCCGGCACGTTGCATGCGCCGAGTATGATGCCGATGGTCCAGTTGAAGGCCACGGCGATGGGGATGGAGAGTATGCTCCTGAAGAAGTTTCCAAGAACCGCTTCCTTGGGCAGCCCCCTGAATATGTTGTGGCTGGAGATGTACACACCGTTGGTTATGGCCATGATGGTGTACAGCAGCGTGGGGTTGGTGGCGGTGTTGATGTCGAAGCCCTTGTCGAGCAGCATGGATTTGCACAGCCAGTCGAGCAAGGGTACGGAAAAACCGGTGTAAAGCAGCGAGTCCGAAAGCCGGTCCCAGCTCACATAGTCGTTCCAGCGCAGATACGGTGAGCGGCGCAGGCCTCCTCCGCCGAGGACCGATTGAATGATGTTGCGAATGCCGGTGATGGAGAACCAGATCACGCCGCCGAGATAGGCCAACACCCACCATTCCTTGGTGAGATAAAAGGTAAGAAACGCGGGGATGAAGCCGACAAGCACCTTGAGGGCGTTCTTCAGGAAGGAGTTGAGGTACTCCGGATCGGGCCGGGTTTTCCGCTTCTTGCTCTCGTCGAACAGGCGCAGTCCGTTGTCGGCCTCGACATTGACGCCGCCAAGGGTGATCACGTTGCCGCATGATCCGTCGTCGACGTGGTAGTTTGCCACATTCCATTTGTTGACCTTCTTGCAAAGGACATTGCGCAATATGGGGAGCAGGCTCGCCCGTTGCACGATCGTTCCGAGGAGTCCCATTCTCTTGCGCGGGGGAATGAACTCGACGGACTGGCTCACCGGGGCCGAGACAGGCAGACAGCCGCGGGCCGGACGTCGGCGTATATCGCGCTGGACCCGCAGCGGCAGGGTCTCGGCAACGGCAAAGCCCATGCCGTGTGTCCGGGACGAGCTGCCCGTGGAGCCGCTGCCGATCTTCGTCTTCAGCGGAGATCGTTTGTAAAAATCTCGCAAAATGTCGAAGTCGTTCAGTATCTCATTGAGTTTCTCAGCCCGCTCCTGGGCTTCGAAGCTCTCGTCCCGGCAGACGTTCTCAATGCAGCTACGGATCATCCGTTTCAAGGTGACCGCGTTTTGATCGTTGATCGCCCGCTGCAGGTCGCTCAGAGGTTTGCGCCGGAGCACCTGTAGCTCCGTCATGGTCTTCAGGTTGAACATTTCGAAGTGGGTGATCCGCCCGCGACAGTCGTAAAGCAGCTCTATGGCGTCCTCCAGACGCAGATCGGCGAGGATCAGCGTCAGTCGGCTTGAGTGATAGGCTGCCCGGAGCCGGGCCGTGAGCTCTCCCGGCGAGAGATGAAGCAGGGCCGGAGCCTCCTCGCAGGGAGCGTCCGGATTCGTGATGCCGGGATTTTCCCTGGGCACGAGATAGCGCGCCACAAAGGTGTCGGCGTCAAAGGCGTTGAGCGATTCCACCTGCATGGCGATGGAAGCCATGCCGTCATAGTCGGCCAGCGAGTATTCCTCGGCCAGATCGGCCACCCGCTGCCGGAACAGGGGAAGGGCGACCTCGTGGATATGCTTGCCCAGGTGGAGCAGGGACGGCTGGCCCGCGCCGACGGCTCTGGATACGTCGCTGTAGTGTATCTCGGGGAGTTCGACACCGAGCTCCTTGAAGATGGATTGACGGTGCACTTCGTTGAACCGCTCGGTGAGGGCCTGAACATAGCGCGTTCTGTATTCCTGGACAGCGCGTCGCAGGTTCATCAGCTCGCGCACCGTCTCTCGACGGATGAATCCG